>CBDUCK010000213.1:0-4642 GCA_965365635.1 uncultured Muriicola sp. | reverse complement strand
CCACCACAAAGACGAAGAACTCTAAATGGCAGTTTTAAGTCGCTCAGGATACTTTTTATATGTTCTACCATGCCATCTAATGCTGCATATGAGTTATTAGGGAGTTCCACGCGTACAATTTCTACTTTATCAAATTGATGCAATCTGTTAAGGCCTCTTACATGTGCGCCATAGCTTCCGGCTTCCCTTCTAAAACAGGGCGTATAGCTTGTATAGCAAATTGGAAAATCACTTTTATTAAGTATCGTATCCCTAAGGAGGTTTGTAACCGGCACCTCTGCCGTTGGGATGAGGTACAGATCATCTGCCTGCACGTGGTACATTTGTCCTTCTTTATCTGGTAACTGTCCTGTGCCAAACCCCGATGCTTCATTTACCAAATAAGGAACTTGCATTTCGGTATACCCCGCCTCGGTATTCTTATCCAGAAAATAGGCGATGAGTGCACGCTGCAAACGGGCTCCTTTGCCCTTGTATACAGGAAAACCAGCGCCTGTTATTTTTACCCCAAGCTCAAAGTCGATAATATCATATTTTTTAGCCAATTCCCAGTGGGGAAGGGCTTCGTCTGTCAAGGCAGGGATTTCTCCGTACTTGTATACCTCTTCGTTATCTTCTTCAGAATTCCCTGCAGGAACCAGTGGATTTGGGACATTGGGGATAAGGTACAAGGCGTTATCCAGCTCTGTAGTAACGTTGCTTAGGAGATCACTTAGTTTTTTTGATTCTTCCTTTAACTCAGAAGTTTCAGCTTTCAGTTTATTAGCTTCTTCTGCTTTCCCTGTTTTGAACAACATACCAATTTCTTTTGAGAGTTTATTGGATTGAGCCAGGGTTTGATCCATTTGTGTTTGCAAGGCACGGCGTTGTTCATCTAGATTGAGCACGTTGTTCAGGAGCATATCCGCATCAAGATTTCGTTTTTTAAGCGCTGTAACAATCTCTTCCTTTTTATCACGTATGGTTTGCAGTACTAACATAGGGTGTTTTTACGGCACAAATTTAAGGTTAATTGCTGAATTGATAGAGGAGTAAAGACAAGTATTGTAGCCCCTGCCTTTGGAAGTGCAATGAATCTAGATTCAATCTACTTGTACATTGTAACCTTCGATAAATTGGAAGGCAGAATCCAGGAGTGGTGTTGAAAAGCATACCACTTTTCATTTGCCAAATCTACCGAAGAATCTATGAAAGGTTGAGGTGGCCTTCCATTAATGCTAACTTTCCCCTTTGCATATACACTAATAAGAATTCCTTTGGCAGTGTATTCTTTTTTTAGGTGTTGCGCAAACTGCCAGATAAAATCTGGATACGCAGCAATTTTCCCTTGTTGTTTTAAGGTGAGGTATTCATCTAGATTCACCTTTGTGCTTTTGCCATTAGTGTTGTTGACCACATTAAATTGGATAGTTCCTGATCTACTTCTCAGCATCATTCGCCAACTCATTCTGTGCCCTTCTTCTGTCCATAAAACAGTGTCTTCAATAAAATAGTGACGCAGGGGTAGAACAAACTGCACAAGGAAATAAACACTGCATACTAAGAGAAGCCATTTTGATCCGTGGGGTTTTTTCACGGTTGTATCTTGAGCTTCATAATAGGATTTATTTTTAAAAAAGATCTTTTGTATTGTTTTCGTGTCAAAAAAGAAAACCATAAATGCCAGAGCAAGGTATGGGAAGATTCCTACTTGAAAAACCACTGAATTAAATAGATGAAAGAAGATTGCAAAAGCAAAAGCCCATTTCCTGGTTGGTTTCCAAAGTAAAGCCGGAACTATGAGCATGTCGAATAAAATACCCATGATGCCTATAAAATAATGTACCCAGACCTGTTGTAAGAGATCACCAATTAGGGGGTACGAGGCTTTACTGCGCATAAGTATTTCTATAACAGAGAAATCTATCCAATCCCCGTACATTTTGGCAATGGCGGCGTAGGTGTACACAATGAATAACTGCGCAACGATGATCCATTTTACATAGCCGAACATACTGTTTTGTTGAAGATCGCTATTTAGTCGGCAGTCTAATGAATAATAGCGGTGTGCTGGCAAAAAACACATCAGAAAAGAAATAAGAATTAACAAATAATAGTGGTTGTTGTAGGACGTTTTTTGCATCAGGTATACTGCAGTCCATAAGATGGTGAAGGAGATCATACTAAAGCGATACTTATACCCCACAGCAATTAAAACACCCAAAATCCCCATAACGATAAAATAGGCATACATACCCACTCCGGGGAAAGGCTGTATCCATTCAAATCCAATAAAGGAAAAGGTAAAAGAGGGTTCTATTAGTGTTTTTTTGACCCATCCTGTTATGATGGCACCAAAACATTCTAGGCTAATTAAGATCCCAAAAAAAATTCGAAATATAATCAGTGGACTATTATCGATTTTTCTAAAAAGCAGGTGCGTAATCATTTATCCAGAAATTATTGAAAGCGCCGTTACTTTATCCTGCATGAGCTGTGCCCTTAGCTCTTTCAGAGAATCAAATTTTTGTTCTTCCCTTATCCATTCCAGAATATCTACTTGAATATGCTGGTCGTACAGGTCCTGGTTGTAATCAAAGAAATGTACTTCAATACTTCTGTCTTTTCCATTAACAGTGGGGTTGAAGCCAATATTCATCATCCCATAAACGGTATTGTTTTCTAGGGTGCTTTTAATTACGTACACGCCATTTTTGGGGATCAATTTATAGGATTCCTCTATGTACAAGTTAGCGGTAGGAAAGTCTAAATTTTTACCAAGTCCCTTCCCGCGAAGCACTACACCGGAAAGCATATAGGCATACCCCAGGTATTTATTGGCAGTTTTCACATCCCCATCTTTTAGTGCTTGTCTAATCTTAGTAGAACTCACCGACACGGCTTCTATTTCCTGAGCCGGAATTTCTTCCACTTCAAAATCAAGAGTAGCACCAAAAGAGATTAAATCCGATATGTTGGCATTGCGATTTCTGCCAAATCGATGGTCGTAGCCAATAATTACTTTTTTTGTATGCAGAGAATTTACAAGAATATCACGAACAAATTCCGTTGCCGACAAACGAGAGAATTCTTCTGTAAAAGGCTGTATTACAAGGCAGTCCAATCCTAACTGCTCCAGAATTTTCGTCTTTTCGTCTATTGTATTCAGGAGTTTTAATTCTATATCTTTTTGAAGCACCATCCGTGGATGCGGAAAGAAAGTTAAGACAGTGGAGACGCTTGCCGTTTTTTTGGCATCATTTATGACCCGTTCTAATATCTTTCTATGACCAATATGAACACCATCAAAAGTACCAATGGTAATGACGGCAGGTTGCGTTTTATCGTATTTAGATATGCTTTGAACAGTAATCACTAAAATCGAATAATAAAAAAGGCTTATTTTTAAAGTTTGAAACACCCCGAATGACGACAAAACTACGTCTTGTTTTACCAATAACCATATTATTTTTTTGGTTTTGCTCTTATAGCCAGGTAGATTATTGGCAAGTAGAAGCGCCAAAAGAGGCGTTGTTGTCTTCCGATTTGCAGCGTTTGGATACAGATAATTTGAAGTTTTTTAGTTTGGATGAAAGTAAATTAGCCAAACAACTTAGGACGTTAACTGAGGCCAAAGGAAGTAAGACAATCATATATTTGCCCGATAACACCGGTAAGATGATCCCTTTTGAGGTTCAGGAAACACCGGTTTTCTCTCCCGAACTCTCTTTAAAATATCCAAATATCAAATCTTTTTCAGGCATCAGCACTCAAAATAGACAAGACAGGGTGCGCTTTAGTTTTTCACATAAAGGACTGGAGGGTATGTTGATTCATGAAGAAAAGAATAAAAAAGTGTTCCTTGAAAAAACCAAGGAAGGTCAAAATAGTTATGTGGCCTATAGTCGCGGTATTGAAGATGTGTCTGCGGAGGCTTTTGTTTGCTCTACAAAACCGATGTTGGAAAAGTCCGATTCAGATGCGGCTTTAAAATTGGTAGATGATCAAAGGCTTCGGACATTTAGGATCGCCGTCTCAGCAACCGGAGAGTATACACAATTTCATGGGGGAACCGTTCCGGATGCGTTATCGGCTATTAATGCAACATTAACGAGGGTGAACGAGGTGTTTGTGACCAATCTGGCAATCTCCCTGGAGCTTGTTGCAACTACGGATTTAGTTATCTATACAGACCCTGCCACAGACCCTTATCAGGGAAATTTAAATACCGAAGTACAGAATACACTTACCAATATTATTGGAGAACTCAACTATGATGTAGGCCATCTATTCCATGAGGCTAATAACAATGGGAATGCCGGTTTTATTGGTTCGGTCTGTAAGGATAATCAGAAAGGAAGTGCTTTTTCTTCGGCATTAAATCCACAGGGAGACATATATGATTTGGATTATGTATCGCACGAACTTGGGCATCAATTTGGAGCTAATCATACCTGGTCTTTTAGGTCAGAAGGCACAGGTGTGCAAGTTGAACCTGCTAGTGGATCAACAATTATGGGATATGCAGGGATAGTCTCTGGACAGAATGTACAAACCAATGGAGATGATTATTTTCATTACAGCAGTATTTTACAAATCACAGAATATGTTGCCACCACTACCTGTAGTATTGAAACCATTCTTTCTAATGCTGCGCCGGTAA
>CBDUCK010000212.1:0-4649 GCA_965365635.1 uncultured Muriicola sp. | reverse complement strand
TGATCGACTTATTCTTTAAGTCATAAATGACGGCGCGTTCATCCAGATCAAAATATAGGCCCCAATAGGAATAATACCCGTTTTCAACTATTCTTTTGGGCCCCAGAAGATTGGAAACATAATTCTCTGACGAAGCTTCTTCGAATACAGGAATAAATATTTCAGCAGGATTGCTTGATAAATTTCTGGTTAAATACACATAATTTTCTGCCAAGACACCTAGAATGGTTTCCAATTCTTGTTCTATACTTTCCGGAGCAATCTTTTTGATGATTATGGTGCAGTCTTTCAAAATAATAGATAATTCTTCAATATCTATAAATTGCTGATTTATCTCACGTATGTGCTGAAGTCTATCCCCTAGTGAATACTTTTCTCTTTGGCCGGCATCTGAAAAATATTGTGAACCCCATGTGCCTCGTTCTAAATGATACAGCATCTCTATTAACCCCAAATTGCACTGCATTTCGATTACCAGACTGTTCTGTTCACAACATGCTTTGGAATTACTAATAGTAACGTTAGAGTAAAAGTCTTTCTCTAAACTGTTTTCTAGTGTTGACAGCCCAAGGATCTCCTGTTTCGATTTTGTCTTCGAAGTGTAGGTGAGACGTTTTTTCTTTGGCTTGCGGGACATATAGCGATATTTAATGCTATTTCCGTTATTACGGCTTTCCGCATAAAGTTATTGTTAATTATTAGAAGTGTACTATGTAAAAACCATAGAATATTTATGGTTTTGCTGCAGAATTAAATTAATAAGAATGTTTAGGAAGATTAGTGGATTTTAATGCAAGAACTTTTATATAAATCCTCTATTACGAGATTCGGTAATTAGAGCCTGGTCGTTTTGCTTTTCTACGCCAAACAAAGATTTCAGCTGGCGTTTCCTGTTTTCGATACCGGGCAAGGAAAGGGAAATAAAATTCACCATGTCTTTTGTCTTGGTCCCAATAGACAGATGGTACAATATTTTCTTATCGTTTTCATCTAACGAAATATCTTGCGCCATTTTTTTTCGAATGGCCACCAATGCTTTCTGGGTGTAGTAGGGGGGAGCTGTAATAACAGTGGTCACCATAGCCTGAAGCGACCGTTGATCTATCTCTGATTTAACCATATATCCTTCAGGATCAACACTTTGCATTATGCTATTGATGCGATAATTATCACTAAACGAAGACATATACACAATCTTAGACTCCGGTGAGGTAGTACGGGCAAAGATTCCTATATCTTCGCCTGTCTTCGATGGCCCATCGGTAGGATTAGAGAGTTGAATATCTAATAGCAAAATATCAAATGGGATATCGTTGGCTGCTTCTTCAATTTTCTGGACCGCTGCATCATAGGATTTGGCCGTATCCATCTGTACCTTAAAGTCTTCAAATTCTGAATCCTCCAGGATAAATTTATACCCCATGGTGGTCATCTCATGATCATCTACTGCCAAGATCCTAATAATATCCATACGTCTCTTTTTAAACCTCCTGCATATCTTTAGTTAAAGATATTTCTTTTTTTTCTTCCAGAGAAATATGTTCCATGGGTATTTCCAACACTACCGTGGTGCCAATCCCCGGGGCACTTCTCAGATACCATTTCCCCTTTAATTTTTCTATGCGCGACTTAATATTTCTGTGGCCAATACCCCTTTCGCCTTTACCTGTGTTAAATCCAATACCGTCATCTTGTATGCTAACGATCATATGATCCACATTGGTTTCAAACGATATATAAATAGTACTTGCTTTGGCGTGTTTTATAGCATTTTGTATGCTTTCCTGCACAATTCTATACAGGTTAATTTTGGTGATGCCTTCAAGCGTATCCCAGTCCATATCCTGGTCAAAGGAAAGATGGCTCTTCAATTTTGCCGGCTCGCAGACATTCTTTAGTAAATCCTGTATAGAATGCATGAAGTTATTAAATTTCTGATAGGAAGCGTCATTTAATTCGTGCGATATAGTTCGTATCTCTTCCTGTACTTCTTTTAATTTTTCAATAGCCTGCTCTCTCATGGTAATGGCCGCCTCGTCTGCTTTTTTATTGAGCCCTAACAAGATCATTCGGACCCCGTTCATTTCTCCTAAAACGCCATCGTGCAGCTCCTCCGAGATGCGTTTTTGTTCGGAATGTTTTCCTTCTTCCAGTTTTTGTTTTTGCGCCAACATAAGGTTAAATATCTCCTGGTTGGCTTCTTGTTGTTGTTGTTGAAATTTAAGTCGCTGGTTTTTGGAGCGCTGCCGGACAATAATATACAAGGAGATGGCAAAAAGAAATATGCCAAAGGCAATACCAATCCATAAGAGGTTTTGTCTCGCAAGGGCTATATTTTCAGCCTCTGTTTCTTCTGTCTCAAATCGAATACGTTCAAATTTATTTCGGATCTTGCGTTCTTCCTTCTGCAGGCTATCTGAGATATGGATATACTCCTTATTGTAGCTACCATCCTTATCAGGATCTAATTCCGCCATGAGTTTCAGCGATTCCATATACCGCAGATTATTCTGTATTTCTTTGGCAACGTCCCGGGAACTCCGGGCATAGATGTACGCGTCCGGTAAATTTCCGATTGCCCGGCTATACAAGGACAGATTGTAGTAATTTAGTGAAAGTCCTTCCAGGTCACCTATGCTGTCCCGTATGCGGAGTGCTCTCATTAGATCGTCCTCTACAGATCTTATTTCACCCAATTCAAAATTAGTCATGGCAATGTGCCCCAATAATTTCGCGTAAAGATCCGGGCTTTTAAAATATAGGCTATCAAACGAAATTGCCTTCTCATATTCAATTTTGGCCCTTTTAAAATCCCCTTTTGCATAGGACACCAAGCCTACATTGTTCGTAAGAGAGGCGTAGCTTGATTCACCTAGTTCTGTTTTACCTAGATATTGTCTAGCTAGATCGTAGTATCCTATTGCCTCGTCATATTCCTCAAGCGCGTAGGCTGCAATCCCCATGGTATTATATACCTCATATAAATATTTATTTTCTTTTAAAGGTTTTAGCAGTTTAATAGCCTTCGTGAGTGTAACCAAGGCACCGGTATTATCATGGATAGCAGTTTGTACCCCGGCTAAAGATTTTAATAGCCTCGCTGATTCCAGATCTTCCCCTAATAATTCATATATTTTTTGAGCTTTTGACAAGTAATAATAAGCACTATCTCGTTTTACTACACGAGGCCAATTAAAGTAAGCTCCTTTGTCCCAATAGGATTCGGCCAATGTAGTTGAATCATTAATTTTAATTGCAAACATCGCTAAGTCCTTATTTGTTTTTAGGAAATTAACTGAGTCTTGACTTATATAATAGATTAGCGATAGTCCTGACAGGTACTTGGCCCTGAGGGAGTCAACAGATAAGGTGTCTGTAATCTTGTTTATCTTTTCAAGTTGAAGTGAGCTGATCCCTTTATTGGGAATCGGATTTTTAGCTACCTCAATCCAATACTCCAAACTATCTTGTAAGACAAGATAGTTCTCTTCGTCTATAGATCCAATCTGTTTTTTACATGAAACAGTAGGCAGCAAAAAAAAGAGAATTACAACTAAGAATTTTGTCATCGGATAGCTTTTCATCTTTGTTAGGGATACAAGATAAAAAAAGGAGTCCTATTTAACTAAGACTCCTTAACACTTTATATTTTAAATACTATTGTATTCCCTATCCATCTCTGCCAGTACCAGTATCGGAATTTCCATCAGTGGCCTGGGTTTCATATAAGGATTGATCTTCGGCGCTATCGTTGGTGCAAGAAAACATTCCAATACTCATTACTACTACGGCAAAAACACATGCTAATTTTTTCATCTTTATTCTCGTTTAAGGGTTATCGTTTTAACTGAGACTAAACTAGAAGTAGTGTACAATTTTTATTGTGCGAAAAGATTTGTTTTAGTGAATACCCCCTTTTTGAGAGTAAACACCCCATTTTTGTAAGAATTTTACTATTTATGGGTGGAGATAGCGTTTTTGGACAGGACCTGCTTTAAACTGTCTATGTTCTCTTTATAAGTCTTGGAGAAGGGAAGTTGTTTTTTACCTGTCTTTAAAGCACAGATATTTTTCCCATAATTAATTCTGGAAACATAGTTCATGTTCAGGATATAACTCTGGTGTACGCGAATGAAATTTTCTGGCAGACTGTTCTCAAATGTTTTAAGTGTTTTAAAGGCACTAATAACACTGCCATCTTTCATAATAAAGTCGGTCGCATTATTATCTGCCTGTAAATACAAGATCTCGTCGGTATTTAAATACTGAAAATCTTTATATGATTTTAAACACAACGTATGGGAGCTTACTTCCTTTGGTCGTTGTTTCTTGAGGCGTAACAGGGTTTTTCGAATGTCTAACTCATTATAGGGCATTAACCAATAATCGTAAAAACCGTTTTTAATCGCATCGTAGGCATATTCCTTGCCTTTGGCAATACCTATTATTAGGGGCAGGTTATTCATGTACTGGTGCATCTCCGAAACCATCATAAAATACTCCATGGCCATTCCATTGAGATTGATAAAAACCAGATCGGGGAGATGTTTTAGAACCGAATTGAGTCCTTCCCGGCTATCCCTAGCTTTATCCAAACAAATGAAATCGCCATGATCTTCCAGGTAGTGCTGCACTTGCAGGTTGGAAGT
>CBDUCK010000211.1:0-4671 GCA_965365635.1 uncultured Muriicola sp. | reverse complement strand
AGAAATGAGGTGTTGAATCCTAAAGTAGCAAACTGTAATTTTAGTCCTAAGATGGCCATAACTATCAAAATTAAAATGCCACCTGTTTTTAACGCAAATATAAAATTCCATTTTGGAAACAGATTACTTAGTACCAAGCCAATCAGGGAAAGAAGTACGATCTTACCTATAAAACTGTCGAGGATAAAATTACACAAGAACACCATTCCTACTAACAGGAACATAGTTAACCAGGGGGAGATTACTTTGTCCTCGTTTTGTCGTAAACTATCTGGTATTCCTCGATCTGTAATTCGCAGTTTTTTATTTAATACATCGCTCTTCTTAATACTTTGAAACATTAGGATGGTCCAGATGTTTACCAAAATATTATCCATTACAAGAACCGATAGGAAAATGTTTTCGGGACAATTCACGAGCTCTTTTAAAACCAGTTGACTGGTACTACCCCCTATCCAACTTCCTACAATAGGTGGAATTCCTTTCCAGTATCCATCATTTATTAAAGTTTGAGAAACAAGTTCGGAATCTACGATCATTATTCCCAAGAGCAGCGGGAAAATAGCTATGAAAACAGACCCGCTTACAAATAACACGATTGGTTTCCACCCAATGGCTTTTAATTGTCCAATAGAAAGACTACTCATTACAGCTATAATGGCTAAAGGGATAAAAAAATCCCTGCTGAAATCGTGAATAGTAGCCTGTGAAAAATCTACATTGAAGGCATGCGATATAATAGCCGGGATGATGTAGGCCAATAAAATTGCCGGAACCCAATCGAAGAGCGATTTTATACGCTTGTTTTCCCATTTATCTAATAAGTAGACTGCAATTACGGTAAAAACAGAAATCCCCCAGGGTGCTAACATAAACACCAAAATACAATAAATAGAATCAACTATTCAACTATTTTTTACCTGCCAATACAAGCACCAATTCCCCTTTAGGGGGGCTTTTGGTATAATGGTCTAAGACTTCCACTATAGTACCACGAATGGTTTCTTCGTAGAGTTTGGTCAGCTCTCTGGAAACAGAAATAGCTCTTTCTTCCCCAAAGTACGTAACGAACTGGTTAAGCGTTTTCAGTAACTTATGAGGTGATTCATAGAATACCATGGTACGAGTTTCTTCAGCCAGCAGCTGAAGTCTTGTTTGCCGACCTTTTTTTACCGGTAAAAATCCTTCAAACACAAACCGGTCCGATGGTAGGCCACTATTTACCAGGGCAGGTATTAAGGCAGTTGCTCCGGGCAAACAATCCACAGGTACCCCTTCCTCTATACAAGCACGCGTTAATAAAAAACCTGGATCCGAGATTCCTGGTGTCCCTGCGTCTGATATGACCGCAATAGTTTCTCCAGATGTAAGTCGCGCTATAATCCGGGCTACAGTTTTATGTTCATTGTGCATGTGATGACTCTGCATTGGCGTGTCAATATCATAGTGTTTTAAGAGCTTTCCGCTAGTACGGGTGTCTTCTGCCAAAATTAGATCAGCTTCTTTCAGAACATTAATTGCCCTGAAAGTCATGTCCTCTAAGTTCCCTATAGGAGTTGGAACTAAATATAACTTTCCCATGAAAAGTAGTCTTTGTTACTAAAAAATAAAGAGCCGAAAGCTGATGCGTCAGTTTCCGGCCTGTAATGTAACTTTCTTGTGAATTAAGAAAATCGTCTTTGAATAAAGGCCATAAAGCGGCTTGCATATTCCTCTTTCCCTTTCCATTGCCCGTATTCTGGTTTTACCATGTTCTCTATAAACGCAACTGACCGATCATGGGTTTCTATGGTATTCAATTGAGAAATTACTCGGTTAAAGTCTTCGGTGCTATCATTAAAAAGATGCTTTACAAAGGCTAATCTGTCATTTAAGCCTACTGTTATTTCTTTCGTTGTGAGCCTGTCATTTAATGACTGTGCCTTCTTTTCCTTATCTCCTGAACCGTTCTTCGGAGTTACCTCTATTGGGGCTGCCTCCACTGTCTCATTTTTTAACCCATCTGTTTTGGCCACAAACTCTGCAAAAAGCTGTTCAATATTACTATCGTTGGGCATTTCAGACACCATATGCTTTATGGTATCTATCCCCGGTGTTATGATATCCTCATCATGTGGGTTACTCTCTGGTATGGCTCTGTTTTCATTCATCACGGCGTTGGCCATTTTTTCAAATTTCGCAGCAATTAAATTCTTTGAGACATCAATCTCAATATCGCTCAGCTTTTCGTCGATAAATTTTAATACGGCCAATTTTTCGTACAAATTCTTTGCCGTTTCATAAAGTTCGGGTAGTTCATTTTCGTCTCGGGAGGTAATAATGTCGGTTGACAATTTTACCAATTCCTCTCTCAATTTTCGCTTCATTTCTTTTTATTTTGCCGTCTCTGTAAAGGTCTATCTTTTTTAATACTTTTATACCTGTATTTAACTAACGAGGAAATTGTGAAGTTTCGTCTAAAATTACAAAATGTTTCTCGAAAACACTGTTAATCATAAAGAACAATTTGGCTGGATAGAAGTAATAAGTGGTTCTATGTTTTCGGGTAAAACCGAGGAGCTAATACGGCGGCTTAAACGCGCACAATTTGCTAAACAAAAGGTGGAAATTTTTAAGCCCATTGTAGATACACGCTATCATGAAGAAAAGGTAGTTTCTCATGATGAAAACGAAATTAGATCCACTCCTGTTCCTGCGGCAGCCAACATCCGACTTTTGGCCGATAATTGCGACGTAGTTGGGATAGATGAGGCACAATTCTTTGATGATGAGATTGTTACCGTTTGTAATGATCTTGCCAATCAGGGGATACGCGTGGTAGTTGCAGGTTTAGATATGGATTTTAAAGGGAACCCTTTTGGTCCAATGCCGGCGTTAATGGCAACGGCAGAATATGTGACAAAAGTACATGCAATATGCACCAGAACAGGAAATTTGGCTAACTACAGTTTTCGCAAATCTGACAACGATGACCTGGTACTGTTAGGAGAAGTTGAAGAGTATGAACCCCTGAGCCGGGCTGCATTTTATAAAGCATTGCTTAAAGAAAAAGTTAACCGCCTTAAAGTAGAGGCAGAAGAAGTATTAAACACAAAAGCCGCAGAGTCTGTAGTTCCAAAAGTCAAGAACAAACCTTCATAGGATAAACAGTAATGCAAAAACAAGTATGGTGTCTGTTGAAGGCACAAATCCAAATGGCCTAATTTATTTTGAATGTCTAAAGTTACCCAGACAGTATTAGAGATCGATCTATGTGCACTAGATCATAATTACCATTTTCTTCGCTCTAAACTCAAGGCGTCAACAAAATTCATGGCGGTAGTAAAAGCTTCCGGTTATGGCAGTGATTGTATTTCTATTGCAAAAAGATTAGCTTCTCTGCAGGTAGATTACTTTGCAGTTGCCTACACACATGAAGGGGTGATACTCCGAGAAGCCGGAATTCAGCTGCCTATATTAGTTTTACATCCGCAGGCGGTTAATTTTAATACACTCATAGCTCACAATCTTGAGCCAAGTTTATATAGCCCTCGGATTTTTAGAGCGTTTATGGAGGTTGCCAAGGAAATGAAAGTGGAAGCTTATCCGGCGCATATAAAGTTCAATACAGGGTTAAATAGACTAGGGTTTTGGGAGAACGATGTAGATTACATCGCCTCGCTATTGGAAAATAGCACCCTACTTAAGATCAAAGGAATCTTTTCACATTTGGCCGCCTCGGATGATCCAGAAGAAACCGGGTTTACACATACTCAAATAGCAACTTTCAAGAAAATTGTTTCATCAATGGAGGCCGTATTAGGCTATCGCACTATAAAACACGTACTAAATACTTCGGGTATCTTAAACTATTCGGAAGCCCAATGGGATATGGTCCGCAGTGGAATTGGTCTTTATGGTTATGGTAATGACCCGATTATAGACACAGAACTTCATCAGGTAGCATCCCTCAAAACGATCATCTCACAAATCCACAAAATAGAACCCGAAGAAAGCGTTGGATATAACAGGGCGTACCGATCTAACGATTATAGAACCACCGCAACACTTCCGTTGGGACATGCAGACGGTATTGGAAGGCAGTATGGGAATGGAAAAGCCTTTGTGATTGTTAATGGCCAAAAAGCCCCTATAATTGGCAACGTGTGTATGGATATGTTAATGGTAGATATTACCGGTATAGATTGCAAAGAAGGAGATGAAGTAATTGTATTTGGAAAAGGGCAAACTGCCGAAGAATTTGCTGGCTATGCAAACACCATTTCGTATGAACTACTCACGGGGATCGCTTCACGAGTAAAACGGGTTTTTATTGATTCTTAATTAATTTATATCCATTTCTTTAGCCCTTCAAAAATAAGTATCTTGTTGCCACAAGAAACAAGTTCATTAACTAATTAAAAACACACACCATGTTAAAAGAATTTAAGAATTTCATCATGACGGGCAATGTCGTAGAATTTGCCGTCGCAGTTATTATGGCAGGAGCTGTTGGCGCTGTTGTAAAAGGATTTGTAAATGATATTGTAATGCCTTTTGTTGGTTTATTTACGGGAGGAGTCGACTTCGGACAATTAAAATATGTTTTAACCGAAGCTTCCGGGGTTGCAGGAGAAGCTGGTGCTGTTGCAGAAAATGCTGCGCCAGATCGGTATACGCCTGCGTCAGTGG
>CBDUCK010000210.1:0-4693 GCA_965365635.1 uncultured Muriicola sp. | reverse complement strand
CAAAGGCCCTACGTAATGCTGGAATGGTTCCTTGCGTGGTATACGGAGGGGAAAAACCGCTACACTTTTCAGCACACGAATTAGCATTCAGAGATTTAGTGTACACTCCTAACGCCCACACAGTTGTGGTTATTTTAGAAGATGGCAAGAAATTACAAGCCATTATGCAAGACATTCAATTTCATCCTGTAACCGATAAAATTTTGCATATCGATTTTTATCAGTTGTTTGCGGATAAGGAATTAACTATGGATATCCCTGTTAAACTACTGGGAAGTTCTCCTGGTGTTAGAAATGGAGGACGCTTGTTATTCAGAAAAAGAAAACTGGCTATTAAAGCATTACCAGACAATCTTCCAGATTTCTTTGATATTGATATCTCAAAATTGAAGATTGGAGATAACATTACTGTAGAATCACTTCTTAATGATGATTTCACTATTTTACATCCAGATACCACTGTGGTTGTTCAGGTTAAAACTGCACGTGCAGCGGTAGAAGTAGAAGATGAAGATGATGAAGAAGGTGTAGAAGGCGAAGAAGGAACAGAAACTGCTGAAGGAGCTGAAGCAGCTGCCCAGGAAACTGTTGAAGGAAACGACTAACTATCTTGTATTAAATTTAAAAAGCATCCTGAGTTTCCCTCAGGATGCTTTTGTATTTTAGGGCCATAATACTCATCCTATGTGCTCGTTCTTAAAGACATTTTTTGGAAAGAATAGACCTTATTTGGAAGAAACAGATCAGATGAAAAAGTTTTTGGTAGTTGGGTTAGGAAATATAGGAGCAGAATATGCCGGCACGCGTCATAATATTGGATTCCAGGTGTTAGAACACCTTGGCAATAAAAAAGAGGTGACTTTTACGACAGAAAAACTTGGGTCGCTGGGGTCGTTCAAAATAAAAGGAAGAAGCATTTTGATGCTGAAACCTTCCACATATATGAATCGCAGTGGCAAGGCAGTTAAATACTGGATGGACAAGGAAAAAATTGCTTTAGAAAATGTATTGATCATCACAGATGATCTAAACTTACCTTTTGGAACTTTACGGTTAAAAACAAAAGGTAGTCATGGCGGTCATAACGGATTAGCCGACATTCAAACCGTCTTGCAGACTGTAAATTACAATCGTCTTCGATTTGGTCTGGGATCTAATTTTTCTAAAGGGGGTCAGGTTGACTACGTACTGGGTACCTGGGGTGAGGATGAAAAAAAGGCCTTGCCAGAACGTTTGGAAAAATGTTCAGAAATGGTCCTTTCATTTGCCTTACAAGGAGTACAAATAACTATGAATCAGTTCAATAATACCTGAATTAGCGTAGTACTCTGAATGAAAAAACGCCAGAATCTGAAGTATTTCCTTCCCGATCTTTGGTGATTACTTTCCAATAATATATGTCGTCTAATGGCACACTGGCCTTTATACTATTTAGACTCACGGTTGGACTGGCAATTAACTCCAGTGGGGGTGATACTACATCTAAATATACTTCATAGCCCCCGATATCATTATCCACATCAGCACCTGTCCAGCTTAAACTAATTTCATTATTTATATCCCGAATAACGGTCCCTCCAGATGCCGGTGCCACTATTTGCGCAGGGAAGGGGGCGTAGAAGGTTTGGGACCCGGCATTATAAAACATCCATTGCTCACTCCTTGCACTCTCCTCTGTTGCTGTATTTCGGGCAATTACTTCCCATGAGTAAGCAACTCCTTTTAGCAAGGGAACATTAGCAGATAACCCCTCTATGTTATTGAGCGTTACTGGTATGGTAGTAGCTAAATTTGTAACCTTTAAATCATATACAGTTGCAAACCTCCCTGCTTGCCAAGTAAACTCTACCTGGCTTGTAGTACTATTGAGGCTAATCCCGGTAGTACATTCCGAATTTTGCAGCGGAAAGCTCAATAGGGCTGCTTCCGGAGGTCTTGGGGAATCTTTACCACATCCTAAGCATACAACTCCTATAATAATGAGAATTAGATATTTCATTTCTTAATTACTTTATAGGTTGCATTCAGATTTTCAGCTTTCATCGTTATGATATACCAGCCAGATGCTAGTCCATCAAAATCAATTTCTACGACACCGTCTTCAACTTGTAGTTTTTTCGATCGTAAAAGACGTCCTGTTGGGGCGTAAATTTTCACTACAATCTCAGTATTTACAGCGCCCATCAAGGCATTTATCTTATCTACAAAAGGATTGGGATACAGTACCGGTTCTGAACCAATAAAAATTGATTCTTCAAATGTTCCCTGGCACACCAGACTCCCTGTTACCTTTACAATATTGAGTCCGTTTTTCAATGCAAACACATAGTCAGAATTTGTTGTTTGAATCAATGACCCATTTACTTCAATATTGTATAAAATTGATCCTTCCAAATGCAAGGTAGCCTCATTACTAAGCTGATTTACAGCTAATGATGCTTGTAGTGGATCGGGTTCTGTAATCACCATTTCAAAACAGAAGTCCTCAAAATCATTTATACCGTCATTTCCTGAAATACAAACGTCATAGGTTCCTGAGGCCAGACCAGCACGTTGGTAGGTATCTGTGAAAGTAGCCGATTCATTTACCCCATTTCCAACTACGGTAATTGTGTAATTTAAAGACTCAACGGTTTCAATATCTAAAATTCCATCATCATTATCTCTACATGTTTCGCTTTCTATTCCTACAATAAAATTCTCAGGAGCAAACCTATAAACAGGGCAGCCATCGGCATTTACCTCCGTATTGGGAGGTGTTCCTAAACACAGGTCATCTCCATCATCAAATACGTTATCTTCGTCCACATCTGGTCTAAAGACACCTTCCACGCAAAATTCGAGAGTTACATCATTAATCATACCCCCATCAACAGTTGCCGTATCTTCCACTAACAGCGTCCATTCTCCAAAAGACGATTCTCCATTAAACGAAGCCAAAGAACCCAGGGGTTTAATGGTTCCGCTAATACCCGGATCTCCATTACAAACAAATGGCGGTGCGGCATCATCAAAAACTGCATTTATATTACTAAACTGGACACAAGAATTAGAGGTTAGAATTACCTGAGTACCCGAAGGTGATATTAAGGTTATGATCAAATCTGACAAAAAAGTATGTTCCAGATTAAGAGTAACATTCAGGTCTGTAATTGGCAAATCATCTACCACAAAGATCTTGGTACTTACGGTAGGAGTCCCCGAAGATGAAATGCTACTAGGCAGGTTCTTGGCACTTTTGAATTTACAGTTCACAGGAAGTGTTGTAAAACTAAAAGGGAGGCCAAAAGTTCCTTCCCCGCAATTACTTCTTGGTTTAACTCTCCAATAATAGGTTGTTTCGGGCAGAAGATTTAAAGGCACGTACCGCTTAAAAATAACTGTAGCTGATTCTACAATACTAGTAAATCCAATATCTGTAGCGATTTCTACTTGAAAAGAAATATTGTTGGCAGGGGTTTCCCAGGTTAAAGCAGGTTTTAGAGTTACTCCGGCTTCGGCATCTGTAGGAGCCGTAAGGGTTACTTCGGGATAAATAGTATCGTATACAATTAACTCTATTTGCACCTCTTTAGTGAACGTAGTACCGGATGCTGTAATAAGAATTGGATAAGTGCCTTCAGCAACAGCGGTTGTATTAGAAATAGTTAAATCAACCGGAGTCTTATTTGCAGTGGCAGTTCCAGGAACAAAAGCGATTCCAAGTCCGGGAGGAGCACCACTTGCACTAAAAGTCACCCCTTCATTGAACCCACCGTATGTCTCATAAACAAATGGGATAGTCTTATCAAAAGGCTGGCATATTTCATATTCCAAATCTTCAAAATTCAGCACGATAGAGGACTCTTCTATTACAAAATCGGTTTTATTTACAGCAAAAAAGATATTTTCATATGCTTTTACCATAAACCTGCCATTTAAGGTAGCCATTCCCGGTAATAGTACTTCATGAGCCCCATCATTTGGAACCTTTTCGGCAAGAAGGGTTGGATAAGTAAGACCCCCATCCCTAGAAATAAAAATATCCACAAACTGACTGTTAACCGGTCCTATATCTGTATCAGCAACATCCCAGGTAACTGATTGAATTGTTCCTGCGCTATAGGTTTCTGCAGTATCCTGAGAAGTTACCACAAAGGGGCCAGCACTGTTGGAAACCCTAATATTAACCAAATCTGAGGTAATCTGTCCTCCTCCCGTGGCATTATCCCTAACGGTTACTGCAAAGTTAAGATCGCGTTCAATATCTGAAACCGTTTCCCATGCAGAGTTAGTCGCAGGATTTACCTGTGTTAAAAGTCCTTGTGCTACCCTGGACAATCTCGGAAAATAGCGTTCCGCCGATGTCGTTGGTGCTAAAGATCTAAAATTAGCACCACTGGGGTTCTGAGGTCCAAAAGTAGCTGTGGTGACAACACCATTATCTATTTGTTCCCATGAATACGTAAGTACATCTCCCAAATCAGGATCTGAGGCATTCGCTGTTAAAACAAATGCAGTAGATTTTGGAATCGTATAATTTCCTGTTGGAACAATTACCGGTGCAGCATTGGAAAGAATGGTTTCAATACCACAGGTGGTGGTAGCAATATATTCTGTGATTTGTAAAATACTGCTGTAATGAAAATAATCATCTCCATTGGCTTGTACATTCTCTCCAGGAACTATCCCTGCATACCCCATAATTGTTGAT
>CBDUCK010000209.1:0-4717 GCA_965365635.1 uncultured Muriicola sp. | reverse complement strand
GTATACTTTGTCCATGTCCCCAGATTCTGGTTCGTCTGCATAGTGTAAAATAAATTCTGCATTTTGGATATCCTTTTCCGTAGGGGTACCATAGATACGCAAAGAGTTATAATAAAAACTATTTTTTTTATTGATGGTCTGGATGCATTGGACCATGTTTGCGTAATGATACACGATATCCTGGTACAAATTTCGAAGTGTATCGTCCTCGATTCGTTCCAGGCGCTGCGAAAAAAACAAGCGCTGTAATTTATAGGGATCGAACTTAAGTTTTGGGTACTTAAAAACAGGATTCTCGCTATACTTAGAGGAAAAAAACCGGTGTTTCTCTTTTTCAATATTAAGCGGGTTAACATAGCTTAATAGTTCTATGCGTTTCACCAATCGATCTAAATTGGAATCGATATCAAATACGTTCGCATATCTATCTTGTAATTCGCGTTGCGTTTGTTCTTCAATCATGTTACTTCTTCATGGAATTCTTTCGCCTGCAAAGGTATTAATACTTTTAATTGCTGCTCTACTGCATCCACAACTTCGGGAAAAATAATTTCTTCTAACTCATTACAGTAGACCTTTGCAATTTCGGTTGCCAACACAAGGCTGTTAGGAAATGTATTGGTGATATATTTCAAAAAGAACCCATTACCCTGAAATGTATCATTGATCTTGGAGGAACTTTCTATTGCATGCGGAAGTTTCATGCTTTCTAACTTAGATCTCCAGGATTCTACCTGTGCCCCAAATCTGTCATTGTCGATATTGGAGGTCCCCAAATTCCAAGTGGGTACTACCCTGTCCCAGCGTTTCCAATTATAACTATGCATATCAAAAACAATAGCTTTCCCATAAATAGCCTCTATTTTTTCAACTAGGGCGTGAACAACAGAATAAAATGAGGTATGTTTCTGTATACTGTGATCATATTCATTCGCTGTAAGCGGTTCTTTCCAAAGCTGCTTACCCCAGGCATCTGAATATACTGCTCCGTCTGGGGGTCTGTTTAAATCGTATTCAAATCGGCTATCACATCCTGCAATGACAATTGGGTGTGTTTGTACCATCATCTTAGTGCAAGGGTCCTCTTCATACCAGCGTTCATATTCGGTATGCAGACAATTTTCCCAAAGCGATTTTCTAAATTGGTGTCCGTCGTGTACCGCACCACATATATAAGGCGCGTACTTCGATATTTTTATGGTAAAACTGTAATCTTCTGCTACTGCCTCAAAAGGTTTCTCCGCAGCTATGGAAGAAATTATTTTATCAACAGACCATCTATGCATTTTCTACTTCATTTCTTAATCGAGATCTGCGGTCAAAAGCTTGTAATTTGTCCATTACTTTACTTTCGATAAAATCGATCACCTTAGATTGAATTTTCGTTTTGTACACCTTGTTCATATAGGTAATTCCTCCGGGCGACATTACATTTACCTCAACCAACTTACCTCCTATTACATCGATGCCCACAAAATATAATCCGTCCTTCACAAGTTTCGGTCCAATTTGTTTACACAACGCCTTTTCCTCTTTGGTTAAACTATGCTTAGCCACTGTTCCTCCGGCAGATACGTTAGATCTGTGATCATCAGAGCCCGGAATCCTTCGCATAGCCCCAATAGGCTCTCCATTTAAGATAAGGATGCGGACATCCCCCTGGTCAGCACCTTCAATGTATTCTTGAAGTATAACATAATTAGAGCTTCCATCAGAGTTAGTTACATAAAAATCTAACAGGGATTTAATATTAGACATAGCAGATTTCTCTATAAGAATAACTCCAGAACCGCCAAACCCATTTAAAGGCTTTAATATCATTTTATCTGCCTTAGATTCGTTGATCTGTTTTACCAGGTAGTTCTTGTTTTTAGATACGTGTGTTGCGGGGATAATGTTATTATGGCTATCCCCAAAGGCTGCCGTATATAGCTTATTGTTGGCTTCTCGCAACCCTTGAAGGGAATTAACAATAAACACATCATCTTTCACAGAATCCAGAAAGTTCAGCATTAATGGATCTAAGGGTGGGTTAGCACGCATAAAGATCACATCAAAGCCGGCCAAAGGAAGCATTTCCTCCCGAATCGTAGCCCTTTTGTAAAAAGTTTTTAAGGCACCCGGTATCTTATCCATTTTATTGATAACGGTACAAAACGCGTTTGTAACGCTATTGCGAATAGTGAGATTTGCCGGAGTGCATAGCGCTACTCCGTGCCCTCTTTTTACACATTCGTGAATAAGGGCCAGACTTGTATCGTTCTCAGGATCTATTTGTTCCCATGGATACATTAAAAAACATATGTTCATAATAGCAAATAATAAGTGTTCTCTATTTTACTTCATCTAGGAAATCATCCCAATCCTCTACATGAGGTTTTCCTAATTTTCCGACAGATTTTGCAACAACCATAGCTACCGTGGCATCGCCGGTTACATTTACAATAGTTCTGCACATATCCAATGGACGGTCTACTGCGAAAATAAGCGCTAAACCAATGGCTAATTTATCTGAAGGGAAGTTAATGGACTCTAGCACAATCACCAACATAACCATCCCAGCTCCCGGAACGGCAGCAGAGCCAATGGATGCCAACAAGGCGGTTAATACAATGGTTAATTGTCCCCAAATTGTTAAATCAAAACCAAGCGCCTGTGCGATAAAAACAGCAGCAACCCCTTGATATAGGCTAGTACCATCCATATTAATGGTGGCCCCCACAGGCAGCACAAAACTAGACACTTCTTTGTCCACACCAATATGCTCCTCTACCCGCTCCATCGTTACGGGCAATGTTGCCGCACTAGAACTGGTAGAAAATGCCAACAACTGCGCCGGGCTAATTTCTTTTAAAAACCAAAATGGATTTTTCTTGGTATAGGTACCTACTACAATGCAATAAAAAACAATCATAAGTGCCAAGCCCAGAACAACCACCCCGGCATACTTAAGAAGTGCCAATAGCAAATCGGGGTCTCCTGAGGAAACCACTACATTGGCTAACAGTGCAAAAACGGCCACCGGAGCCGTAAGCATAATAAGATCTACCATCTTCAATACCACATAATTGAGTGAGTCGAAGAATTTTTTAAGCGGTTTGGATCTTTTTTCCCCGATCAGCAGCATAGATATTCCTAAAAATATCGTAAAAAAGATCACCTGGAGCATTAAGCTGTTATCGCTTATTGCACCCACCGCATTATCTGGCACCATATCTTCCAGAAATTGCAAAGGGCCCCTTTCTTTTTGTCTGCTGGCCTCTTCTATTTTTGAGGTAACACCGGCATCAGAAGCATATGTTTCTGTTAACTTGGTAATTGTATCGTCCGAAATACCTTCCCCTGGTTGCAAAACATTTACAAGAATAAGACCAATGGAAATAGCAATGATCGTAGTAAAGACATAAATTCCTATGGTACGTAACCCAATTTTTTTAAATTTTGAAATATCCTTTAAATCTGAAATTCCTTTTACCAATGAAGCCAGGATGAGGGGTATGGCGATAAGTTTTAATAATTTAACGAATATGTTTCCAAAAGGATTAATCCAGTTCTTTACAAAAGATGGTCCCCATTCATAATAGGTCATTATAAACCCAAAAAGAATGCCAACAACCATTCCTATTAGGATTTGCCAGTGCAATTCCATTTTTCTCATACCTCGAATTTTATTTAAGTAATATACTATTTTGATAAACAACCCCCTAAAAAATACAGGCTTATACTTTGATAATGCGATTAAGCAAAACGAAATCGGCTAAAACTAAGGCAGCCATAGCCTCAACGATTGGTACGGCCCTCGGAACCACACATGGGTCGTGCCGGCCTTTGCCCTTGGTTTTAACAGGATTCCCTTCTTTGTCTATGGTTTCATAGGGCTGTATTAGTGTAGCCACCGGTTTAAAGGCTACATTAAAGTAGATATCCATGCCATTGCTTATCCCCCCCTGTACTCCGCCACTATTATTAGTTTTTGTGGTACCATCAGCATTATAGGCATCGTTATGCTCACTTCCTTTCATTTCTACTCCCTTAAATCCACTTCCATATTCAAACCCTTTTACGGCGTTGATAGACAACATGGCTTTCCCCAATTGAGCGTGCAATTTGTCAAAAACGGGTTCTCCCAGCCCTACAGGAACATTTTGTATAACTCCAGTTATTATTCCCCCAATAGTATCTCCTTCTTTGCGTACAGCCCGGATATAAGCCTCCATTTCTTTAGCGGTTTCCGGGTCCGGACAACGCACCGGGTTTGTTTCAGCTTTTGAAAGATCCAATTCCTTATACGATTTGTTTAATTTCAAATCGCCTACCTGTGACACAAATGCATTGATCTTGATATCTTTTAGAAATTGTTTTGCAATGGCACCTGCCACAACCCTACTGGCAGTTTCACGGGCCGAACTTCTGCCACCTCCACGGTAATCGCGAAAGCCATATTTCTGATCGTACACATAGTCTGCATGTGACGGACGATAGGAATCTTTTATATGTGTATAATCATCAGATTTTTGATTCGTATTATGAATGGCAAAACCAATAGGAGTTCCTGTAGTTTTACCATCAAACACCCCGGAATAAAACACTACCTCATCTGCCTCCTTACGCTGGGTAACTATAGCAGATTGTCCCGGCTTTCTTCGATCCAAATCGGCCTGAATAGCATTAAGATCGATTGTTACATCACTTTCCACCAATATATCTGTTGTTGCAG
>CBDUCK010000208.1:0-4738 GCA_965365635.1 uncultured Muriicola sp. | reverse complement strand
AAAATAATAATCGTGGAAATAAGGGTTTGTGAAAGCAAACTAAAATCGGTTAATAACAGCTGCACAAACGTATTGCTAGATGGTAATTTACCTTGGAACCAATCTATCAGCAAATCCCCCATATACAAACCATATACCACCAGGGCAATGTTGTTGCCAATAAGCATTGTGGCTATAAATTTAGACGGTTTTCTGGTTAACCTTGCCAGTACCTTCGCCAGGAGGCCAGCCTGCTTTTTTTCAATCTCTATATGAATCTTATTGGCCGATACAAAGGCGATCTCCATCCCTGAAAAAAATGCAGATAAAATAAGACAAATAACAATAATAAGTATAGGGATCTCCACAGTTAGCTCTGGTTGTCCTGTTTTCTTTTTTCAAAGCGCTTCCGATAGTTGCGACGGAAAAAAAACATCCCGGTAGAAACAATAGCGAAAAAAATAAAAATATAAGTGCCTTCCCGGTTTGCTTCCCAGAGTTCTGCAATTTTATATAAAGAAATCAGGGCTACTGCCAGGTATAAATATTCGGTATAGCGTAAAATTTTGATCATGATTCATCTTCTTTTATGGTCATTAGACCGTACGTTTTATGAGCATTAAAAAAACTAAAATCCCTGTTAAAATCCATTCCTTCACCATCCATAATGGTTCCATCTTCCGGGTTGGTAAAGGTAAATTTTTCTTGTGTAAAAATCCATTCTTCATTGCGATCCCAATAGAGCTGGGGCGCCTCTAGTTTTTTGCCATCGTGCGATTCAATAATGACATTTCCTCGCAGATCTATTACATTGGTATTGGAATATATAATTCCATAATCTGCCGTTATGGTGCTTCGTTTATTATCCTTATCAAAATATTCTAACTCCAGACCTTCAGGAAAGGTACGATGTTTAAAAAGCATGTTATCAAAATCCTCGCTAACAGGGCTTCGTAATATGGCGATTACACGGGATTCACCGGCGTCTTCACTTTCTAATTCTTCGGTAGTCTCGGTATAGGTAAGAACAAAATTTTGTGCGACTCCCTGTGGATATATTTCTTTTTTCTTTTCTTCTCCAACCCTTTTATAGGTATCCTGGCAGCCAAAAAAAAACATTGCCATAGTAACTACCATGGCAATGTTTCCAATTAATTTTATATCTAAGGGCTTCATTCTTATAAGTTAGGCACAGTAATACTGCCACCTACCCAACATTTAAAGCTAATAGTTTTACCGGCCAAACCAGAGTTAAAAATATCTGTTTTGGATGGCGCTTTAGCTGCATAGCTTGCTGCTGACTGTCTAGCTCTTCCGCTTAAAGACGGATCTACTCTTCCTGCTCTACGGGCCATATCTGCAGCTTTCCAGTATACTGCGCGCTTTTCAAACGGGGTTGTGCCACAATCATTGGCACTGGTAGCATACAAGCTGGCGATCAATAAATATGCATTACCATTAGATGGATTCGCATCTATTGCTTTTTGTGCATAGCTTCTTGCTGTAGATTTGCTGGTTCTTCTGTAACTGGTCGCAATTTTATAAGCGATATTCGATTTCTTTCGAGAGTCGGTTTCCAATTCAAGGGCCTTGTTAAAGTCGGCAATGGCACCACTATTATCGCCCGCCTTTTTCTTTAAAGTACCTCCGTACACAAAAGCATCGGCTGAAGGATCTAAGGCTAACTGTGCTTCAAATAATTTTTTAAACATAGGGTCGTCTGTACATTCTTTGCTGAACATTCTTCCCACGGCTCTTTTAACCCAGGTAACATCTCCTTTTTTGGCTTCATAGCTGCGCTCGTACAAAGGAATAAGGTTTTCACAGTCTGCAAGAGCTCCTAATTTAGAATCCACACTCCCGGCAATTTTACCGTAAGACTCTGAATTGGTGGTTGCCACTTTTAAACTTCTCTTTTCTTTAGACGTCAGGGTTCCTGCATCTTCTTTAGGAAGCAACTTAGTAATTACAGTGGTTAACTTACTATTCTCTTCTTCTATTTTCTCAGTTACATCATCATAGGCATCAAAAACAGCCTGCAGGTCTTTTTTGCCTCCATTGTATAAATCTACTAAGCTAGAGAAATAGAGGTATAAGGCTTTTGGGTTTTTAAAATTAACACGGTCGTTTTTAAATGCATTATCGAGCATTCCGTAAATCTCCTCATCCGAGGCCATTTTATTGTCATACTTTAATAGTGCCTTATCAATTTCACGCACAGCCAAAGGAAAGTTTTTTGGAAAATAATTTCCACTTGCATCATACATGTCTAAAAGTTCCTGGATAAAGGCATCTTTTTCTGCCCCGGAACTATTCTTTACCTTATGACTTAAAATACGTTCCCCATAGGAGAAATTGGCTTTGTTGATACCGGGACATGCAGTATAAACCATTTTCCATGGACCATAGGCCGCATCATAATTTTTTACTTTTGCATGTTCAGCATAAATGGAAAGGTTGGTCATACATTCAGGATCCTGAGCCTGTCCATTACTTACGGTTACGATGCCTAAAACGGCAATCATCATTAAGTAAAGTTCCTTTTTCATTGTCTTACGTGTTTAAAGCGGTTAATGTACTAAATTTTTGTCAATTTATTTTTCTTTTTTGGAACCATCTATCGTTCAAAGAGAGTCCTATGTTTACCTTGAAGTATTTTTCTTCAATTAAATCTGCAGCAGTAGTTCCTCTTTTACCCCATTCAAATCCAACATTTACATTAGAGAAACTTCCTCCCAGTGGTAACCCTAATCCAAAAGTTATGCCAAGATTATCAATTTCCTTTTCATTTACCACAATTCCCGTCATATCATAACGCAATCCTGCTCTGTAGGTAATCCTTTTGAGGTAGTTATCGAACGAGGCAAAGTCTGGCACAAAATACCCTCCAACAGCCATAGCACTTGCGTCTGTATATTCCTGATTTTGAATTTCCAGAAAAGCATTTTCAAACGTGCTTAGTTGCTGAAAACTATATTCAGCGCCTAAAAACCATTTTTTATCTTTTCCAAATCCAAGGCCCAAAGTAGTTATTGTTGGAATCTTTAATTCAGTATTCTTTAATCCTTGTGCCTCTAAATCTACTGTAAGCGTCTCTATTTCTGTGCCGGTGGCTTGTGAAAAAGACCCTATCTCTTCCCTATTTTCAGAAAGCAGGTTTACCTGTGTATTCACAACTAAGGAGGTAAAAAGCGTGTATTTATCTTTAATTTTCGGAGCATAGGTAAACCCATACACAAAGTCGTATCCGTTTACCTTAGATTCTCGGATTTGGCTGGTACCAAATTGCACACTCTCCACACTTTGTACTCGAGAATTTTCCAGGGTTCCAAAATTAAAGTTCATCGTGGCCCCCAGATGTAAGTTGTTGGTTACTTCGTATCCTAATGACAAAAACACCTGGTTAAGCCCCCCGGTTCCTGCATATTCATTACGCACCGTACTGCCATTCGTATTGGTAGATTCCTGAAACACTTCATATCCTACGGATGAGAAAGGTTTTAATCCCAACCCAGCTCCAAATTTTGGACTCAGCGGAAACCCAATAGCTAAATATTCCAAATTGGTTACAGAAGACTTTTGGTTTTCCGAAAAACTATTTAAACTTATCTCCTTATGTGCCAAGGCTGTGGTGTAAGTGGTAAGTCGTAATTTTCCATACCCAGACGGATTCTTTAACGACAAGTGGATGCTGTCTGTATAGAGACTTATACCTCCCATCATTTGATTTTCTATAGTACTACCGGAGCGCAAATCGCCTATTCCAAAGTAAGAGTACGGAGAAACCGTCCCATTTTGAGCATACAGTCCGTACGCTGCAAAGCATATAATTACGGTTACTATTTTTTTTACCATCTAGCGTTTGTTGTATTCCAGTAAATAATTTAAGCCTTCGAGGAGAAAATTTGAATGGGCAAATATGGTATTTTTTAACCGATTGGACAAAAATTGACCGTCTCCGCCTGTTAAAATAACTGTTAAATGTGCAAAACGCCCTTCGTATTGACCTATGACGCCCTCTATCTCCCGGCATATACCATTAATAACACCACTGTGAATACTATTTTCTGTAGAGTTCCCAATGAATTCCACGAACGGACTGGGTTCTAATAAAGGTAGGCCAGTAGTCTGTTGATGAAGTGCCTTGTACCGCATGTACAATCCAGGAGAAATAGCTCCTCCCAGGTACTCCCCATTTGAAGTAATGAGGTCGTATGTAATGCAAGTGCCGGCATCTATTACCAACACATTGGTGTGTGGAAAATTATAAAAGGCAGCCGCCGCCAATCCAATGCGATCCACGCCAAGTGTCTCCGGACTGGTATATAAATTCTTAAACGGCACATTAGCTACCGAGGTAAGCAATTGGACCTTGCAAAAAATAGCGAGTACATCTAGTTCTTTTTTTGTGAGTGCCCCCACGGAGGCCACCAGGGCATGGTTAATGTCCGGGAAGTCTGCAAAGATCTCCTTAACAGCTTTCGGAAAGCCTTCAGTATCGGTTATAGATAGTAATAAGAGCTCCCTTTTTAGGAACACCGCGAGCTTTATGGAGGTATTTCCGGCGTCGATAACTAGGTTCATACTGCAAAGATTAAAAATTGAAAAAAAAGAACACCCTTTTTTTCCTTTTTTATTGGTAGTTCCTAAATTTGATTTTATATTTGCCCCCGCCTAAAGGGCATGGTACCTTAGCTCAGTTGGTAGAGCAACGGACTGAAAATCCGTGTGTCCCTGGTTCGATTCCTGGAGGTACCAC
>CBDUCK010000207.1:0-4796 GCA_965365635.1 uncultured Muriicola sp. | reverse complement strand
CTCTGACCTGGAGCGAAGAAAAAGCTTGGCTCCTAACATTAGCAATTTTTTATTCTATGAGGAAGAATCGAGCAAGGAAGAACAAAACGAATACATCGATTTAAAGGTTCAGATTCGTGAACATATAAAAGACCCTCAAAACAAAAGAGTATTAAAAGAAATTCTAATGGATCTTCAAAAAGATCTTACCGGAGATTCTAGAAAGAAACTGTTTAAGCTATACCAGGACTATGACTTACATCTCGATGCCTATAGCAAACTAAAAAGCTGGCGTTGGGAGGTTATTTCTAAAGGAATACAAGAGTTAACTCAAATGCAGGTAGAAGAGGCATATAGTTTTATCAAAAAATTTATAAATGATCCTCGTGGTGTAATTCGTAAACAGGCACAGATAGCTACGGTAACCTTAAAGCATGAAGGAATTTCCCATTTTTTAGATACAAACAAGTATCATATTTCGGAATGGCAACAAATTAAAATACTGGAAGTACTTCAAAACCTAGAAGATTTTATTCCACCTAAATTTGGTGCATGGCTTACGTCTAGCAACAAAGATGTAGTTCTATTTGCTCTACGACTTATTAAAGTCTATAATCAAACAGATGCCAATGTGGCTATTACAGAACTGGTAAAGCATCGCGATAATGAAATCAAAGTTGCAGCAATACTTTGTATAAAAGATTTTGGGATTACAGATTCGTTGCCAACTCTTAAGGCGGCTTTTTGGAAATGTAGTTCAGAAACTAAAATAGCCCTGGTGGGCGCTATTGGGTATTTGGGAGATGAGAAAGATCTTGAATATTTACAAGCGATCTATAAAAGGGAGACCAATTTTACAGTTGAAAGCAAGATCATCAGTGCTATTAACGAAATAGCCCCTGGAAGTATTCTTCCAACCTTAGACCTCGATCCTGGTATTGATGTTCAGGAGGAAGCAGAAGCATTAGTAGCCGCTGACGCTTTAGAAGTGGAACCTGTTGCTGTTCCGGAAGAAGAACTTAAAGAATGTGTTACCGGTCATACAGAAGATACACTTGTTTGTACTCCAAAAGATGAAGTTGAAGCACCTGTTGGGGAACCTACAGAAGACACTTCTGATAATCCCACAGAAGAAGTCGAAGAAACTGTTACTGAACTTACGGAAAATACCCAGGCCCAGGATTCAATAGACGAAGAGCCAGAAAGTAAGATACCTTATAAAGAAGAAGATGCAGAGTTTTCTGGTTTATATCAGGAAGACCTCGATGTTTTCGAGATCTGTTTTATGGAAGAACTTAATGATCTTCTTTCAGAACCACCTAAAACGGATGAAAGTACTATCGAATGCAAATACCTACCCTTAGATTTTTTACCCATCGTTGAGTATAAAACAACCGCCGCCATGCCTAAGAAGAAAAACCAGCCCGTTTCTGATCAAATTGCACGAAACTTAGATGTTATTTTTGAGCTCATCCATCCCGATGAAAATTTCAGAAAAGAGCTTGAGAAAATCCTAAGTAGGATTGAAATACCAGATGCCGAAGGAAATATAGAAGTAGAATACATGGATTTTAAGTTCTTGCCATTTGTTATAAGCAGCGATTCGCAACATAATGAACTAACTGAAATACTTAATGAAAAAGATATTCTCGATCTAGATGTGATTTATGATGAAGTAGCTCATAACGGGGCTACCGAATTCCTTTTATTGGAAAATAAAACAACAGGGGTTGACCCGGATACATGCCTCTTGGTAGATTGGAGCGAGCTATCCGATGAACAAACCCTTCTGGAAGAAGAAAGAGAAGAAATACCTTCTAACGAGCACTCCAACTGGGAATTAGAAGTGAAGGAAAGTTATGGTTTCAGCATTTTTGAAGAGCTTTTCCGGTCATGTGATACCGAGTCCAAACTAATTCTAATGGATGAAATTACATCTATAGGGGATGAAAAAGAAGTACACTTTCTGCGCAACCTATTTGAGGATAAAAACGCGCGGGTTCGTAAAAAAGCCATAGAAATTGAAGCACTATTGGTAAAACGATTAGAAAACGAAATGTCAGAAGGAAATCGTTCTGAATCTTATATAAAATGGACTTCGGACACCTATAATAACACCTTGTTCGACATTCATTTTGAATTAGATATATATAAGGAAATAGGTAAAACAAAAAATAAGAATAGTGAATAGCGATATTTTCGACATTCTGTTAGAGTATCTAAACATCGTATTTTTGGTGTTTTCACTCGTGCTTTTTACTCTCATTATTATTATGGGGTATTTGGCTACGAAAAATTCTATTCACTATAAAAATAAAAACAGTTTTGGGGATCTTTCCAAAATAATGGCATCACCACTGGCACCTACAATTACAATAATTGCACCTGCATTTAATGAGGGATTAACTATTGTAGAAAATGTTCGTTCACTGCTTTCACTTCAATATGTTAATTACGAAGTAATGGTAGTTAATGATGGGAGTAAAGATGACACTCTGGAAAAACTAATAGCCGGGTATGATCTGGAAAAGATAGAAAAACGAATGGACCCCAACTGGAAATCCAAACCGGTGCGTGGGATTTATAAGTCTAAACAACGTTCTTTTTCCAAGTTAACTGTGGTAGATAAATTAAATGGTGGCAAATCAGATGCCTTAAATGCAGGAATCTACTTATCAGAAAGCAAATATGTAGGCTGTATAGATGTGGATTGCCTAATTCAGCCAGATTCGTTATTACATGTTGTTAAATCATTTTTTCAGCATTCAGAGAAACGAGTTATTGCAGTAGGTGGAGTAATACGTGTTGCTAATTCATGTAAAATTACTGGTGGGACATTAGAAGAAATTCGTTTGCCTAAAAATTGGCTGGCAAAATTTCAATTATTGGAATATACACGGTCTTTTTTGCTGGGTAGAATGGCATGGGCACGTATAGATAGTCTTTTAATTATATCTGGCGCGTTTGGTTTTTTTGATCGTGAGATTGCCCTGGATGTGGGAGGCTACGACACAAATACGGTAGGAGAAGATATGGAAATTATCTTTCGAATGAGACGCCATATGCACGATCAAAAACTTCCCTATCATGTCGCCTATATTCCAGATCCACTTTGTTGGACCGAAGTGCCAGAAACTCTGGAGGCTTTCATAAATCAAAGAGACCGATGGTCTCGCGGAAATTTGGAAACACTCTATACTCATAAAGACATGTTCTTTAATCAGGCATTTGGTCGCTTAGGGATGCTGAGTTATCCCTATTGGTTCTTTTATGAATGGTTAGCACCAATTCTCGAATTTATTGGGTTAATATCGGTTGTTCTATTCTATTATTTTGGGATTCTTAACTGGGACTTTTTTGTGGCCATTACCGCAACTATATATAGTTTTTCAATTATGTTTTCTTTCTACGCCATTTTGTGGGAGGTCTATTCATATAATCAATATTCAAAAACCAGGGATATCCTTACCCTAATGCTATTCGCCATTTTAGAGCCCATTATTTATCATCCTATCGTTGTTTGGGCCTCTGTGCGAGGGAATTATAAAAAATTATTCAATGTTAAGTCTGGTTGGGGAGCCCAGGTTAGAAAGGGATTTGCGAAAGCATAATATATGGGATCAACAACAAACATATCATCTAATCGAAGAGATCTTAAAGATTTCATACGTCTTAGCATTGCCTTCTTTTGTTGTTTGGTGATCTTGTCTTTTTATCAAAACGTACGTTTATACGCCGAAGGGGTGTTAGATAGTGTTATTACTAAAAGTCTATTTCTGTTGCTGTTACATCATGTAGGGTTTACAGCTATAATTTCCCTTGCGCTGGCGTTTGTTTTCAATTTTCTGGAAAAGAAACGAGCCTCTTTAGGATTTAATACGGTTGGGATTATTTTTTTTGCAGTCCTGGTTACTGAGGGTTTGTTAATAGAATACTATGTAGAGTACTATGAGATACTGGGAAGCGGATTCTATGATCGATATACCAGCAATGTTTCCCTTGGCAGCTTTCTTGCTACCACAAGTATTTTACTGGCATTTGGGAGCTCATGTTTAGTACTATTTTATCGTTTTACCAGGTCTTATTACAGGATAATCAGTAAAATGTACCCCTTTACTATTATTCTGTTTAGTTTGTTTCTGGCAACTTTAAATTCCCATAAAAATCCAATCAACGAAAATAAAACACAACATCTGGCGCAAAGTGTAACACAAGATCTGTTAGATTTTAACAAATATTCAGGAGATGTAACGTACCCATTGTTAAAGCCCTATAAAAAACAGACCGATCTGCTTCCTTTCTTCGAGCTGAAGGAAGCAAAACCAAACATCGTCTTTATTGTTATGGATGGCGTTGGTTCCGATTTTGTAGGGGAAGAGGCCCCGTATAAAGATTTTATGCCGTATTTGAATTCATTAAAAGGCGCGTCTTTATACTGGCCAAACCATCTGAGTAATACAGGAGAAAGTATTTCGAGTATACCTTCTATATTAGGATCTTTACCATTTGGTAATAAGGGTTTTACAAATATAAAAAACTCTTTAAGAAGGAATACGATCTATGGAATTCTGAAGGACAACGGTTACCGTACTTCTTTTTATTATGGAGGCAATAGTGCCCTTGAAAGACTAGATAAATTTTTATATGAAGACCAGGTAGACGTAGTACTAGATCGCAAAGGTTTTGATACTTCTTTTGAAAAGCTGGAAGAAGATGCTGCAGGAAATTCCCTGGGGTATTCAGATAAGGATTCCCTCTGCAACTAAGATCGCCGTAACCCTGATCATCCGTCATGATCAGGACTACATTTGGAGGCG
>CBDUCK010000206.1:0-4810 GCA_965365635.1 uncultured Muriicola sp. | reverse complement strand
AAAAATAATATAGTGCTTACCCTGGAAAAAGATGGGAAGCAATTTGAACAGCAGATAACGGCTGTGCCGGCAGAGCGCTTTCCAAGGCGCTATGGAATGGTGATTCCAGGGGAGGACTGGTTAGAATCTCGCGACCTTAGTGAAACTCCGCTGTATCTTAAGCACCTGGAGAAGATCTATTACTATGAATACCTGCCCGAACAAAAAACGGTCTATGTGCGTCAAAGTCAGATCCAGGATGATTCGTTGCAGGCGATCCCGGAATTTTATGACGAAGTTTTTGATTTTATTGAGAAGAATGAGGTTGAAAAACTGATCTTGGATGTACGACTCAATGGGGGAGGTAATAACTATAAAAACAAGCCTATTGTAACGGGTGTTGTTGGCAGCGAAAAAATTAACCACATCGGTAAATTTATGGTGATTCTGGGAAGGAGAACCTTCTCGGCATGTCAGAATCTGGTAAATGAATTGCACACCTATACCAATGCAGTATTTATTGGAGAACCCACAGGCGAAAACATCAACTTTTATGGAGATAATCGGCCGGTAGCCCTGCCTAACACTAAAATAAACGCGTTGCTGTCGTTTGCCTGGTGGCAAGATAAACCACAATGGGAAAATGGTCCGTGGTTGGCACCACAAATTGCCACGGGAATGACTTTTGAGCAATATAGAACCAATCAGGACCCTGCATTGGAAGCGGCTCTATCGTTTTCTGATGAGAATTTTATCACTGATCCCATAGCACATTTTACGAATTTTTCGATTTTGAGGCAGAATTCAACAAGGTGGGTTATAGATTACTGAATGACAAGCAGTTAGAGCCAGCAATTTTTGTGTTACAGCTAAATGCAGAACTTTTTCCAACTTCTGCGAATGCCTGGGACAGCCTGGCCGAGGCGTACTGGAAGGCAGGAGATAGTACCAAGGCAACAGCGTATTACAATAAGGCCATTTCATTGGATCCCAAAGGTGCCACTGGTGCACATGCCCGTGAAATGCTTAAAGAGCTACAAAAGGAACCTGTGAAGGAATAAGGAGCAACTTATAATTTAGGCTTCCAAAAATGCTAATAGTTGGTACACAAGGAAGTCCGGCCAGATAATGGCTTTTAAGAAGCCTAGAACGCCCATCCAAAAACTGGTGGCTATAGAAATATAATAAAAAGCAGGGCCTACAAGTCCCAGACCATAAATGACACCAGAAGTGCCAGACATGTTTTCTTTCTTAGTACCCATATAATTTATTTTATAAAGTAACAGTAGATGAAGTAGGGTTTCTATAATGTATGTCATACCCGGGGAGCTGCTCAAATAATCTATTTGACATAATATAAATTATAGAACAAATATATAGTAATTTGTGTATAGCCGTTTTTAGGCTATTTACATCTAATTGCAGATATAGTGCCTTGAGGTCTATATCGTCAACAATTATGTTAAAAGAAATTACGTCTATTTAACTTGTATTATTAGTTGATAGCTATAATTTGCCGTTATATCAAATAGTGATAAGCTAAAAGTTTTTAAGGGAATACCCAAGTTTTAATCGGATTACCGTTCATAGCACGGTAATTGCCAAAATGGAGATTAATTTTTAAACTCGTCACCAATCTTTTTTCCGGCTTTTTTAAAATCGTTACCGATTTCCTTTAGGGCTGGTTTAAGTTCTTTGCCGAGCGCTTTGAAGTCTTTTTCCAATGAACGGATCCATTTTCGGTATTCTTTATCTGATTTAATTTTCTGAACCGTCTGCTCACCATCTTTGTAAACGGCCTTTATTCCCTTTTTAACTTTGCTCTTGTCGTATTTTGTTTTCAATTCGACCAAGCCTTTTTTCACATCTACGGCCACCTGATCTGAAGTTGTCTTTACATTGAACTCCGTGCCCAAAACCTCGATATTGCCGTGAGCTGTTTCCACTGTAAATATAGATTCACCTGGTAATACTGTAAAAAAGGCTTCGCCTGCAAGGGTAACTGTTCGAAGATTAAAGTCTTCTTGGTATGAAATGGAACTATTATGGTTCATGTATACTTGAGATCCATCAGGAAGCGCAACCACCTCGTAATTCCCTGCCGTATGAACCTCCATATGAGTGTTACATGCCAGGTTCACAAAAAGAAATATACAATGGATTTCCTCACGGGTATCGGTTAACGCGCCATATAAGAGGTCAGGGAAGCGTCTCCTGTTTGATAATACACCTGTCCGGTAATATCGTCAACCGCATAAAGTGGCTCACGGTCCTTACCAAGATTGATCTCTCCCTCTATTTTACCTGTTTTTTTGCTCACTTTTAACAAGACAATATTTTTATCTTGTTTTGACATGATGAACATAAAGTCCCTGCCTTGTTTCGTGGCTTTGAGTCGGGCGTTCGCCTTTTTAAAGGCAGCACCGGCATAACTTGAAGCGGCATTGCCCAATTCTCCATAGGCGTCGCCTATTTGAGATACCAGTTCTCCTGCTACTTCGTCTTTTTGACGTACGTCATTTTCGGCTGCGGCCATGGTACCGGAAACATAGTACGAGGCGGCACCAATATATGCTGCCCTTATAGACGAGGCATATAGCAAGGCACGTTTCCAACCAGCTTCCTTAGGTGCGGCATAATATTCTTGATAGACCAGAGACCCATCAAAATTGAATTTAGCAACGTTCTGGTCGGAATGCAGAAAAATACCATCCTCCAAAATTTCCAGATTCGATGGGGACTCCTTCCCCTCAAATCGAAGTTCCACTTTTGAAAAATCTCTGACCTGGCCATTTGACTTGTTCACAACTTTTAGAAGTCCGGAACTGTAATCAAAAGCATAAATTTTATCTTGATGCTCGGCGGTAAGTCTAGGACTGGTCTGAATGCTTTTTTTCCATTTCAACGTTCCCGTATGATAATCCAAAATGTTCATCGATTCGGTCGTAATATATAGGATTGAATTTGACAGTGGCACAATACCAACGACTGTACCATCTACTTTGACGGGTTTTTCAAATGTAATGGCCCCAACTATTGGGTCTAAATAATTGAGAAAGTCTTTATTGGCAGTTCGCGATACCAGCAAAATACCGTCACCGGAATTTAAATAATCGTATACTCCACCTTTGATCGCGATACCACGGCCCTTTTTCCCCCACAGCCCTTCACGGGTCTCATAGTCAAACAGGTTTATTTTCGTTCGATTGCCATCATCGGGCAACACAAGCATTCCTTTATCCAAAAAAGTGACCTGGCTGAGCGCTCCGTTTACCTTTAATTCTTCATTCCATACCAAACTGCCATCATTGATGTCATACGCGTTATAATGATTGGTATAGTTAATAGTGGTATTACCAGAGGATGTAGTCATACCGCCTTGTCGCTCTTTTTGAGACCCCAAATAGAAAACGTCACTGCCTTCAGGCTGGTAGTAGTGTAGTTGTATGTCCATATCTTTGGAGACATTCTCCGCAGCCTGCTTTAATAGCGCTCCAAATTTCCCCATTTTGTCGATTTGCGCTGCTTCCTTGGAGTTCGTTTCCTTCCAAATTACATCTCCGGTATCCGCATTGAGTTTGTAGTTGTTGAACAAGGTTACGATAAGAAGTTCTTGATTGTCAAGTTCATTGGCAGCTACGATACGGCCAAATTTTTCATTCATGGACCATGACAAACTTGCATCTGACATTTTTACGGAAACCATGAGCGGTTCTTCATTGTAATCCGTTCCGGAAACAAGAATCGCATCTGAGTTATATAATAAATGATAGCTAGCAACCTGTTGAAGACCGGCATTTTTAGAATTAAAGACTTCATTGCCGCTAAACTGATCGATAAGATGTAAGTTATTGTCCGTTGTTACCGAAAAAAACGGGCTATTGGGAAGTTCTTCGAAAGCAGCTCTCTCAAGATTGCCAAAGGCTCTTTTTCCCCAGCTAATATCTCCGGTTTCGGTATCGATACCGATCAATTCTTCTCTTGAACTAACGATAAGGTTGCCCAGTGAGGTAACTTCTTGCCATAAAATTTTAGTAGGTACCTCTTTGTTCCATTTCATCTCAACTTGTGAAAAGGAAAGTAACGGGAACAACATTAGTAACAAAAAAAGGGGTTTGAACCGGCTCATATTCTAATTTTTAGTCTAGTTAGAACGCAGTACGTCGCTGTTTAGTACAATCTATTCTACTTTTCAATTTCAACCCTATCTATACCAATATTCAAATCCTATGGACATAAATGCTCAATACTATCGGAAAACGTAATTGTTGTCAAAATCTCGGCGATAAAGAAAACGATTTGGATACCTAAGGAGTAATTGATGCCATTCCACACACATTGCCCTCCCTCCTACCGTCGGTCAGTTAATAAGTGTTTATTCATTGCTTATTTATTGTTTTTTAAAGGTATTCATGAACTTCGTGCCTGGGTTTCATTACCTTTTAAAAGAAAGCTTTTTAGAAGAAATATTTAAAAGAAGCAAAGGGTAAATTACTTTGCTTTTTCAAAACAAAGTTACATAACGCAAGACATTATGGAACAATTCTGCTAGTAATTTGTGTATTACCATTCCTGTTTTCATACTAAGCTTTTATTTTATTAATTGATATTGGACCATTTTCGGTCGACAAAAAAAGTAAGGCTCCTCCTCCATTAATTCTTGCTGTATTAATTATGGGTTTTTTAGAATACTTTTTTGAATTTAGATTAATAATATTTCTATCAGAATCTATACTAAAATCTGACTCTATATACCCGTTCTTTCGTGAGATCAATCTTAAATCACGTTTTGTATTTTCTGATACTGCTATTATTCTTGCCGCTTTTTTTA
>CBDUCK010000205.1:0-4841 GCA_965365635.1 uncultured Muriicola sp. | reverse complement strand
CCAAGAGCCCGTCCTTGGGGTAAAGCTGGTAGAGATGGTAAAGGTTTCGAAACAGCACCCTACCTATTAACGGCTGTGGATTCATTAGGAACTCCATATTCCAAGGAGGTCCAGGATGGGAGTGAAAGTAATGATCTGTTCGACTTTTCCTGGGGAACCCACGCACCGGTTCAAATGCCTAATGGGAACCTCTTGGTATTTGATAACGGCACATATAGAAATTTTGAAAATAACATTCAATATTCCCGTGCTGTAGAATACGAAATAAATGAACAAGACAAGACCGTAACACAGGTGTGGCAATATGGAAAAGAAAGGGGGCAAGAGTTTTTCTCCACAATTGTGAGTGATGTGGACTATCTGGCTATATCAAATACTATTTTAGTTACTTCTGGTTACATAAAAAAAGGAGGGAATCTCTCTGGCAAAATAGTTGAAGTAGATTATGAAACGGGCGAAGAAGTTTTTGAAGCTACCCTATATTTTAAAAGTAAAAATGGCAATAAGTCGAGTTCGTGGGGACAAACAGACATTTTATATAGATCTGAAAGGTTAGGGTTAACGTACTAATATCTGCTCACAAACTACCTAATGATTTAAGATTCCCATGAATTGATTTGTATATATAAAATTCCTTTCTATATTTGAAGTCATGAAAAGAAATACAGTACAAACTTGGTGGTGGAACAACTTACGTCATATGTCGTGAGCTAAGCACAATTTTAGTACTACTGTACAAAAAGGCTTGTCTATCACGACAAGCCTTTTTGATTTTCAGAAGTTACCTGGTTTCATTATTAAGTCACAGTAAGGAGAAGAATTTATGAGATATAAACTACAAACACACTATAAGAAGATCCTGGCAGATACCATTACGCCGGTTAGCATCTATTTAAAAATACGCGATAAGTATCCTAATAGTATCCTTCTGGAAAGTAGTGACTACCGGGCAAATGACAATACCTTTTCGTACATCTGCTGTAACCCTATTGCTTCTATTAAAATTATAGATGAAAAGATCATCGAAAAATTTCCAGATGGCACAGAAATTAAGCTTAACATCGATGAAGATACCGATGTAGCCAGTGTCATTCACGAATTTGCCCAAAAATTTGAGGTCACTAAAAAAGACTTCAAATTCATTAATAATGGTCTCTTTGGTTATATTTCATATGACGCCGTTCGCTATTTTGAAGATATTTCTATCACAAAAAAAGAAGGCAATCTTCAGATCCCGGATATATATTATGCAGTGTATCAAAATATTATAGCGATCAATCATTTTAAAAATGAAGCCTACCTTTTTGCACATTGTTATGATGAGGAAAGTAATATAGAATTAATAGAACAACTCCTGAATACGCGTAATTTTGCTTCCTATAATTTTACAAAAAATGGCACCTCGGTATCAAATTTGCAGGATGAGGAATACAAAGAACAAGTAAGGCTGGCTAAAGAACATTGTCACCGGGGTGATGTGTTTCAATTGGTGCTTTCCAGACGATTTTCTCAAAAATTTAAAGGAGATGAATTTAATGTTTACAGAGCACTGCGTTCTGTAAATCCGTCGCCCTATTTATTTTACTTTGATTATGGGGATTTTAAAATTTTCGGTAGTTCTCCGGAGGCACAACTAATAGTTAACAAAGGAAAAGCTGAGATTCATCCTATTGCTGGTACGTTTAAACGAACCGGAAACGATGAGGAAGATGCCAAACTTGCCAAAAAATTAACCGAAGACGCTAAGGAGAACAGCGAGCACGTAATGCTTGTAGATCTGGCCAGAAATGACCTCAGCAGAAATGGTAATATGGTAAAAGTAGAAAACTACAAAGAAGTGCAATATTTTTCCCATGTTATTCACCTGGTATCTAAAGTAACAGGCCAAAAGAAAGCGGATATCCCAACATTTAAAGTGGTTGCAGATACTTTTCCGGCAGGTACTTTAAGCGGTGCACCCAAGCATATGGCCATGCAACTCATTGAAAAATACGAAACCACCAATCGGGATTATTATGGCGGTGCCATTGGGTTTATGGATTTCCACGGGAATTTCAACCATGCAATTATGATTCGTACTTTTTTAAGTAAAAATCATGAATTGCATTACCAGGCAGGAGCAGGAATTGTTGCAGCTTCCGATCCCGAAAACGAATTACAGGAAACGTATAACAAGTTAGGGGCCTTAACAAAAGCCCTTGAAATAGCCGAAGCACTTTAAAATGAAAAAAATACTTGTTATTGATAATTACGACAGCTTTACGTATAACCTCGTTCATTATTTAAAGGACCTGGGGTGCGAAGTAGTTGTGAAACGAAACGATCGGTTACGCATAGAAGAGGTGGCTTCTTTTGACAAGATTGTATTATCTCCTGGGCCGGGCATACCTAATGAGGCAGGGTTACTTAAAGAAATTATAGCCACCTATGCGGCCACAAAAAGTATTTTTGGTGTTTGTCTGGGACAACAGGCCATCGGAGAAGTTTTTGGGGGTTCCCTAATTAATTTGGATACTGTATATCATGGCGTTTCCAGCAGTATTACTATTGTGAAAGACGATCCTTTATTTAAAGGGGTACCTAAAAACATTGAAGTAGGAAGATACCACTCATGGGTAGTTAATCCCGACCTGCCAAAGGAACTAATAGCAACCTCTTTTGATGAAAATGGTCAATTAATGTCGCTAAGGCATGCTACTTACGATATTTGTGCTGTGCAATTTCATCCAGAATCGGTGTTAACCCCGCATGGCAAGAAGATTATTGAAAATTGGTTAAACTCGTAACAATGAAAGAAACACTAAACAGGCTTATCAATCATGAAATTCTTTCGAAGGAAGATGCCAAACAAATATTGGTGAATATTGCCAATGGTGAGTATAACACCAGCCAGATAGGGGCATTCCTAACGGTATATATGATGCGGAGTATCACCATTGAAGAGTTAGAAGGTTTCAGAGATGCGCTATTAGAATTATGTTTAGCAGTAGATCTGCAGGAATTCGACCCCATTGATCTTTGTGGGACCGGAGGTGATGGCAAGGATACATTTAATATTTCTACACTGGCCTCTTTTGTTACAGCAGGGGCAGGTATTTTTGTTACAAAACATGGGAATTATGGTGTTTCATCTACCTGTGGAAGCAGCAACGTAATGGAATTTCTGGGCATCAAATTCAGCAATGAAGCCGACTTTTTGAGGAGATCCATAGAAAATGCAGGGATCTGTGTCTTACATGCCCCCCTGTTTCACCCAGCAATGAAAAATGTAGCTCCTATTCGACGAGAGCTGGGGGTAAAAACATTCTTTAACATGCTGGGGCCAATGGTAAACCCGGCGTTCCCAAAAAATCAAATTGTGGGCGTATTTAATTTGGAACTGGCCAGAATGTACGGATATCTTTACCAAAACACCAATAAACGATTTACCATATTGCATGCCCTGGATGGCTATGACGAGATATCACTTACAGGTAACACCAAAACAATCTCCAATACAACGGACGCAATTCTAAGGCCTGAAGATTTTGGAGTACAAATGGTAAACGAAAAAGATATCATGGGTGGGATAACTATTGCCTCGTCTGCCCAGATATTTATGGATATTCTTCAGGGCAAAGGAACCGAGGCCCAAAACAATGTAGTGTGCGCAAATGCCGGAGTTGCGATTGCTACTGTAAAAGGAATATCGCCCAAGGAAGGGTTTCAGATTGCAGAAGAATCATTACTTAGTGGAAAAGGATTGCATGCCTTGAGAAAATTACAAGAATTAAGTGTCTAATGGATATACTAGAAAAAATAGTAATTAATAAGCGGAATGAAGTTGCAATTAGAAAACAACTCATCTCGGTGCAGCATCTGGAAGGAACAGATTTGTTCCATAGAGCAACTAGTTCTCTAAAGAATGCGTTAACAAATAGTACCACTGGTATTATCGCCGAATATAAACGCAGATCGCCTTCTAAATCTGTTATCAACCAAAACGCATTTATTCAAGAGGTGGCGATGGGTTATAACAACGCAGGTGTATGTGGCATGTCTGTGCTTACGGAGGGTCATTTTTTTGGGGGATCATTGCACGATTTACTAATGGCCAGAGGAACCGTACAAATGCCGTTATTACGAAAAGAATTTATCATAGATGAATACCAGATCATTGAAGCAAAAGCACATGGGGCAGATGTTATTTTGCTCATTGCGGCCATCCTTACACGACAAGAAATAGCCCAATTTGCCAGGCTGGCTCATAAACTTCATATGGAAGTATTGTTAGAGGTTCACAACGAAGAAGAACTAAACCATGCCCTACTGCCAGATCTGGATATGATTGGTGTAAACAACAGAAATTTAAAGACATTTGAAGTCTCCATAGAAACCAGTACCTCTTTGGCCTCAAAAATACCCTCTGAGTTTGTAAAAGTTTCCGAAAGTGGCATTAGTTCTGTAAACGATATTCAACTACTGCGGCAAGTTGGCTACCGGGGATTTTTAATGGGTGAAACTTTTATGGCTTCAGAAAACCCTGGCAGCAGTGCGTCCGAATTCATTCAAAATATGGAGCAATGAACATAAAGGTGTGTGGGATGAAATATAAGGAAAATATAAAACAGGTGGCCGCCCTTCATCCAGATTACCTGGGTTTTATTTTTTGGGAACCTTCAAAACGCTATTTTGAAGGAGTTATTCCTGAACTTCCTAAAAAAATAAAAAAAGTGGGCGTATTTGTAGATGCTTCCCAGGAGGAAATACTTCAAAAAATTGACTTTCTTCCCCCGTCTGCTGGTGTTCGCACTGCCCCTTGTGCTCGCCGCCTGCGGCCTCGATCGGGCGCCGCCTGCAGC
>CBDUCK010000204.1:0-4875 GCA_965365635.1 uncultured Muriicola sp. | reverse complement strand
CAACTATAGATAGCATATTGCATCAAATTAGCCTAAAGTAATAAATGATAATGAAGCACGTTACGATTGGAAATGGGAACCTGAATATGATTTGGAACTGATTACGCAATCCATACTCACAAAATTAAGACTACAATATAAACGAGAAGTATTGAAATAATATGATATAAATTCATTTCACATAGTTCAATTAACTCAGACTGACAATTGTCAAAACATCGTTTAGATTAGTGAAGTACGATTATAAAATATGTATTCAAATTGGAACTTTATAACTCTTGTATAGTTAAATATACTGTATAATTATATCGCATTATAAGTGCCCCTTGGGGTATCATTAGCATCTGCATACCCCATCCCTAGTCCTACATAAGGATCCCACCAAGCTGTTTCGCCTATAACTTTATTCAAATCATAACTTATCCTGGAATCTATGGAAAAATAATCTTTAAATTCGGGGAGTATAATCCCATCTATAATATTCCCTTTTTTATATCGGTTGTAGGAAGCAATTGCCTCTAAACCAATACCACTTTTAAAATACCTGCCAATATTTATCCTTGACGGAAAAGCCACCCCATTCCACTGGTCTCTGATTGTAGTGAAATCATTAAAAGCATCTCCGGAATCATCAATAAAATTCCAGCCTGCACCAACCATCCAGGAACTTTGAACGAGGCTATCCCTAGGAGTTAAAACTATGGTATCTTGAGCAAACAGGCTAAAAGAGCCCAGGCAGATAATGCCAACGAGGAGTTGTTTGTAGGTTTTCATAACGCAAAGAATTTGGGTTCTCTAATTACAAATTTACTTTGGCAAGGCAAGAATATATAAGAAGGTCTGTAATCAACTAATTAATTCAATATAACCGCTAAAAAAGCGGCTACCTCATTCGTTGGATCGTAAAACAAATTGCTTCTCGCTGAGTGGTAATTTATATAGGCTAAACGGAAATTTGATTGCAGAATCTGTAGCGGTTACTGCATTTTCTAACTCCATAACTCCAAGAACTTTTTCTTGGTCTGTTTCTTCCCTTACAAATAGACCGGGAACCGTTTTTAGTTGAGTTTTCCCATGGCAATACACCAGTAACATCTCCTTGTTAAAATCGATCTCTGGCAGCGGCAACCCTGGCTTTCTTGTTTTGTTTATTTCAGCAAAGAACTTGATTAAGGATTTAGTGTCTCTTATCACTTGTATTTCAGCCGTTTCTGTCCCACCATAATTGTCGGACAAGAAAAGTGTCAACTCTTCTTGACTTAACTCTTCAGCAGTAACCTCAGCAGCTTTTTCCTGGCTTTTACAGCTAATAGATAACCCAAGAACAAGAAACAGAAATACCTTCATTATAAGGTCTTAATAGGCGTTTTTATAATGGTCTTTATAAGCATTCTCATAAACAGCCTCGTACATGGGTACTATGTTTTGAATATCGAATTTTAAGGATGCTTTGTAGGCGTTTTTCTTAAATGTTTCTAAGGTCTTTTCATCACTCAATATTAGAAGTGCATTTTTAATCATATCCTCCACATCACTAACATTACTTAAGTACCCGGTCACCCCATGGATGTTAACTTCTGGTATTCCTCCCGTATTACTCGATATAACCGGCACTTTATTCACCATTGCTTCCAGGGCCGCCAATCCAAAACTTTCTGATTTAGAGGGTAATAGAAATAAGTCCGAGAAGCAAAGGATACGGTCTATTTCTGAACTCTGTCCTAAAAAGACTACTTTATGTGCAATCCCTAACTCTTCACAAAGTAGCTCGGCCTTCTCTTTCTCAGGGCCCTCCCCTACCATTAGCAGTTTCGCAGGCATTTCTTTCTGTATCCCATTAAAAATCTTAATGACGTCGGGGATATGTTTAACTTTTCTGAAATTACTGATATGCGTGATGATCTTTTCATCTTCATTAGCCAGTAAGGTCCGTTGGCAATCCTTAAATTCTAAATGGTATTTCCGGGTATCTATAAAATTTGGAATTACCTCTATTTCTTTGTCGATTTCAAAGAAATCCAGGGTTTTCTGTTTTAGGTCCTCAGAAACACTCGTAACCACTTCCGATTTATTAATACTGAATGTAACCGCCGGTTTATAAAACGGATGGTTTCCTACCAACGTAATATCGGTCCCATGAAGCGTTGTGATCATTGGAACATAAATACCTTCGTCCTCTAATATTTTCTTCGCCATATAGCCTGCATAGGCATGTGGAATGGCATAATGTACATGTAATAATTCTATTCCAAACAGTTTTATGGTATCCACCAACTTGCTCGAAAGTGCCAATTCATAGGGTTGGTAGTGAAACAAAGGATATTCGGGCACGTGTACCTCATGGAAATGTATATTGTTTCCCAAAAGTTCGAGTCGCACGGGCTGTTTGTAGGTCACAAAATGAATCTCATGGCCTCTGTTTGCCAACGCAATGCCTAATTCCGTGGCTACTACCCCACTCCCACCAAATGTGGGATAACATACAATAGCTATCTTCATATCTACAAAACTACATTATAATTTATTGCCTAATCTATAATAGAATCATAAATCGCTTGCTGTATTCGTGTGCGCAAACCCGATTTAATTAGTAGGGTATTCGTGGAAGATGGGTACGTTCTATTCGACAGAAAAACATACACAATTTCCTCCTCAGGATCTGCCCAGGTGTAAGTACCTGTAAAACCGCTATGACCAAAACTCTTTCTTGAGACACAGCCACAAGTAGGGCCTTTATCTTCTAACTGAGGCTTGTCAAATCCAACCCCTCTGCGCACGTCCTTGTTACAGAAATAACATTTATTAAATTTCTCTATGGTTCGTGATTGCAAAAACCGATCACCCCCGTAGTATCCCCCCTGCAAATACATCTGCATTATTTTTGCTACGTCATTGGCATTGCCAAACAACCCGGCATGCCCTCCAACTCCCCCCTGCATGGCAGCTCCCATATCGTGTACATACCCCTGCACGGTTTGGTATCGGTAGTAGTTGTCTATTTCCGAAGGCACTATTAAATCTTTATCTATGGTTGCCAGGGGCCTATATCCTGTATAATTGGCACCAAGTGGTTTGTAAATTGCGCGATATGTTAAGACATCGAGCGATGAGTTAAGGCTATCTTCTATATATTTCTTAAAGACATAGTAGGGAACATCGCTATAGCGGTATCGATTCGATTTAAGGGATTGCCTTCCTATCCTATTGTAAATAGAATCCTGATAGGCGTCTGCTAAAAATAAGCCGTTGGTAACCTTGGTAGAAAATCCATTCCCGGGGCTCGACCTATAAAACTCTATAGAAGGTTTGCGATCCTTATTTAATGTCTGCAAATAAAAAGCGATCCAGGAAGGCAGGCGCCCATAATGACTCAGGGCCTTTAAAACTGTTACATCTTTTAGTTCGGTATCGGCATACTCCGGGATCAACTCTCCAAACGTATTATTTAAAGAGATTTTACCCTCTTCTTCCATCTTCATGATGGTGGGAAGTGTGGCCAATATTTTTGTTAAAGAAGCCAAATCATAGATATGTTCTGACGTTATTGAATCTGTTGATTTGTAAGTTGGTTTTCCAAAGTTCTTATGATATATAACTTTGCCCCTTCTGGCTACTAATACCTGTGCCCCGGGATACATAAGTGAATCGAGTCCGTCCTGAACCAAGGTGTCCACCTTACTCAATTTTATTGAACTCATGCCAACTCTTTCCGGGGTACTATACCCAAGTCGGCTCAACGATTTTAGATTTATTCCTTTTCCTGCCGGAAATTCATCCCCCACTGAGACGGGTAACTTCCCCTTTATGGCAGCAGCGCCAAAAAGTGCTTCAGCAGCCTTAATTTGAGCTAACTCACTATTTTGATAGGCCAGCATTACCCCATCCAGATCATCAAAATTTTTGACGTCTAAGAGTGCATAGGGTTTTGCAAATACTGATAAAATTACGTTAGAGGTTCTTTGACGGGCAATTTCACTCAACCATAACAATTCCTTTTCAGAAAATTTATACCCTTTCCATGGACTTTCATTGCTTTTATGATACCCAATAATAATCAGGTTAAAATCGAACAAGGCCTTCTTTAAAGATCCTATATCTTTTGCCTCTATCCAGGAAACCTCTGCATATTTTTTTAGTGTTTTATAAAACGTTTCTCCCGAAGCATCTCCTAAAGATACATAGGCTATCTTCTTGTTTTCCAAATTCTTAATTGGAACTAAATCAAATTTATTTTTTATAACTGTCAGGGCATTTTCGATAGTTTCTTCATACAAAACGTCATCGTCTACCGTATTAAGATCTTCATAAAGATTATCGAGCTTAATGGGCTGATAATTGTAAAGACCCGCTTTGTATTTGGCAAGTAAGATCTTCTTCACAGAAGTGCTAAGTCGGTCCTCCGATATAGAACCATCCGTGTAGGCTCCTTTCAAAGCTGCCACCGCACTTTGAATATCTTTAGGCATCAACAATATATCATTCCCCGCCAGAAAGGCTTCCACTTCTGTTTGTCCGTTTTCAGCAAAGTTGGCTACCCCGTTCATGTTTAAAGCATCGGTAAACACCAATCCCTTGAAATTTAATTCCTTTTTTAACACATTGGTAATGATACTTTTAGAGAGTGATGAAGGCCTGTTCTCATTCGGTTCCATTGCAGGAACATTTAAATGAGCCACCATAACACTACTTAACCCTTCCTTGATCAATCGCCTGTACGGGTACATCTCTATACTGTCTAATCGCTCTTTTGAAAATGGTATGTTGGGTAAGGATTTGTGGGAATCTACAGCGGTATCTCCATGACCGGGAAAATGTTTTCCACTCGACAATATACCGGCACGATTCATATCTCTTACAAAAGCAGTTCGTTTATGG
>CBDUCK010000203.1:0-4886 GCA_965365635.1 uncultured Muriicola sp. | reverse complement strand
ATTGGGGCTATGGTGAATGTGCCTCCGAAACAAAAAAAGTGGCTTTATTATTTTGTTACAATAGGGATTGTTTTATTCTCTTTTTCAATCTATGCATTGTCGATCAACACCCTCACAGAGTTTGATTTTACGGTCATTGCATTTGTTACACCAATAGGTGGCGGTTTTCTACTTACCGGATGGGGTCTCTTTGGATACTGTGTTTATAAGTATTTGACCTAAACAATACCATTTTCATAGGTCACAGGGATTATTTTTTCTAGTTTTGTAGCAATTTAAATTACAAGATTATGGGGAGCTCTAACCTGGCTACGAAATCGATTTCGTTACACCAATACGGCATTGAAAGCGATCTAATTTACTATCAATTATCTTCTGACAAACTTCATGAAATTACACTGCAAAAGGGCATGGGGAAAGAGGCCTGTTCCGGTGCTTTGGCCGTAAGTACAGGAGAATTTACGGGGCGTTCTCCAAATGACAGGTTCATTGTAAAAGATGCGATCACTGAAGAAAAAGTATGGTGGGGAGACATTAATAAACCTTTTGATCCGAGTGCCTTCGATGCGCTGTATACTAAGATGGCGGGATATTTAAAAAACAAGGAACTATTTGTACGCGATTGTTTTGCGTGTGCGGACAAGGACTATCAACTATCTATTAGGGTAATTAATGAATACCCATGGTCTAATATGTTTGCCTCAAATATGTTTATAAATCCAACAAGTGCTGAATTGGATGATTTTAATCCTGAATGGCTTGTGGTAAACGCTCCGGGATTTTTAGCAGATGCCATTAGCGACGGAACAAGGCAACATAATTTTGCGATATTAAATTTTACGAAAAAGATTGCGCTCATCGGCGGAACCGGGTATACTGGAGAGATAAAGAAAGGTATTTTTTCGGCTTTAAACTTTTTACTGCCTGTATTTCAAAACACCTTGCCTATGCACTGTTCTGCAAATGTTGGGACAGAGGGCGACACGGCCATCTTTTTTGGGTTGTCCGGAACAGGTAAGACCACGTTGTCTACAGATCCGCATCGTAAATTAATTGGTGATGATGAACATGGGTGGACCAAGGAAAACACCATCTTTAATTTTGAAGGCGGGTGTTATGCAAAGGTAATTAATCTTTCAGGGGACCGTGAACCAGAAATTTATAAGGCTATTAAAAAAGGAGCTATTCTGGAGAATGTGATTATGGATGCCCGGGGTAATGTTGATTTCTCAGATACATCAATTACACAAAATACCAGGGTTAGCTATCCCTTAGATCATATTGAAAATATACAAACACCCTCTATAGGAAAGAACCCAAAGAATATTTTCTTTCTTACTGCAGATGCTTTTGGGGTATTACCTCCTATTTCCAAATTAACACCTAGTCAGGCAGCCTATCATTTCATTTCCGGTTATACGGCGAAAGTAGCAGGTACAGAGGCAGGCGTAGTGGAGCCAATACCGTCTTTCTCGGCCTGTTTTGGAGCACCGTTTATGCCCTTGCATCCAGCGACATATGCAGAGATGTTAAGTAAAAAAATGAAAGAATCTGGCGTAAATGTTTGGTTAGTGAATACCGGGTGGACTGGAGGGCCTTATGGGGTAGGTACTCGTATGAAATTGAAATATACTCGTGCTATGATTCATGCGGCTTTAAGCGGAGCATTGGGATTGTATTCGTATGACCACTACCACATTCATTCTGTTTTTGGAGTAGCCCAACCCAGAGAATGCCCGGGGGTACCCGCAAGTGTGTTAAGTCCCAGAGCTACTTGGAACAATGATGAAGCATACTATAAAACAGCGTTTAAACTCTCTAATGCGTTCCGGGAAAATTTTGTAAAATTCGAGGCCTATGCGAATGAGGAAATACGAAGAGGAGGTCCCCAGCGTTATGCATTCTAATAAAAAAGGCCTCTTTAATAAGAGGCCTTATTAGTTGAGGGGAAGTTATTTCTTATTAACGCTTGTAATATATTTTTGTAACGCCATGGTCATTGATGGTGTTTCGGGAGTAGGCGCCTTAATATCTATTCTGAGTCCGGCATCTGTTGCAGCTTCTACAGTTGAATTCCCGTAGACCGCTATTCTGGTATCTCTTTGATCAAAATCGGGAAAGTTTTTTAAAAGCGATTCAATTCCCGATGGACTAAAGAACACGAGAACATCATAATAAACATCTCTTAGATCGGAGAGATCACTAATAACAGTTTTGTAAAAGATCCCTCTTGTCCAATTTAATTTTAACTTATCAAGGGTATCGGGGACAGAAACTTTCAGCACATCGGAAGAGGGTAATAAAAACTTTTCTTCCTTATATTTTTTAAAAAGTTGTATTAAATCAGCAAAATTTCTGGTACCCACATAGATCTTACGCTTTCTATATACCACATATTTTTGAAGATAGTAAGCTACCGCTTCAGACTGACAAAAATATTTCATCGTGTCCGGCACTTTAAAACGCATTTCTTCTGCTATTCTAAAAAAGTGATCTACGGAATTTCTACTCGTAAGGATAATTGCGGTATAGTCGTGGAGATCTATTTTTTGTTGGCGAACAGATTTAGCATCAACTTCTTCCACATGTATAAAAGGTCTAAAATCTACTTTTACATTCTCTTTTTCAATAAGTCGGACATAAGGAGAATTTTCCATTGTAGGTTCCGGCTGTGACACCAAAATAGTCTTAACTTTCATACGCCTTAATATTTAAGATAGTTCACGATTATAACTATAGGGGCTATTTCGAGTGCGCAAAGGTACAAAATAAAATAGAAAAAGTAGCTTGTAAGAAACTTTAGATGACTTTTTATGATAGTTATCCAACCAATGGAAATAATAGAAAAAATAAGCGAAAGGCCAATAAATATTACCATTTTGGAATCTTTAATAACATAGGTGAGGATGACGTTTGCCAATAACATAACTATACTACTATAGTTTAGATAGGTAATTTTTTTAAAGAGTATTTCTGCTATAATTTTTTGATTGTTAAATACAAAGCTATTTCCCAATTGTATTAAAATTTTGATAAATAGAAATGCAAAAACTACACCCAGGATAAGGAGATATAGAAAGGGAGATTTTAAAGTAACTTCGGGATAGAGTATGGTGGCAACAAGATAAAGAAATAAGGAAAAATTCAGTAACTGAAAGATGGTGAAAAATATATGAAACCAATTCATTAAACGATCTTTCTTATTATAGAGAAAGATATATTTATTGTTAAAAGGCAGGATAATAAAATTTAAAAACCGACTATAAAAAAGACTTTTTGCAAGAACCAGGAATAAAATGCTCGATAGGATAATGATGGTAATCCAGTCTATGTTAGCACTATCTCTTAAAATAGGTTCCATTACTTTATTTTAGTGTTTAAACCATTGAGTCCCCATCGCAGGCCATTTTCTGAAATTACAATTTTTAAGTATGCCCCATCCTTCGTATCCGGGGCAGGAATTTTGAATCGAAATTTTGTGTATTCTAGAGGAGCTAAATAGTCTGAAGTCTCAACAGAAGGAATCACCTCTATAGATTTTATTTCCAATAGTTGTTTGTAAGAATTCAAAAATACTAATCCAAACTGCAATTTATTTACCGGAATTTTCTCGGTGTACGGGTTGTATACAGTAAACGTGGAAGTTTCTTCCGACAAAGAAACAGGTGAATTTTCAAATTGCACCCGTAGTTTTCTAAAAGACTCAAAATCATCTATATATACTCCGTAGAAAAGCGTGCCGTCTGGCATCGAATAGGAAATATCTCCTTCTTTTAAATACCTTGAGATATAAAGTACTTTTTGGTTTTGAACAAAGGATTCAGAGGCATCAATAGAGTATTGATTTTCGCGGTACCAGGCATTATTCAGAGAGTAGGATCTTTTTCCAGAATAGAAGGCAAACATAGGGGCCATTCTATAAGAGTTTTCAAAAACAACAGGAACATCTTCAGTTTGTGAGGTAATTTTCTCTACCCAGGTAGTATTCCCATGCGTTTCGTAAACAATGGGAAATAAAGGTTCAAAAACCAGTCCTAATCTTAGGTACAGCAATAAGGCAATATTAACCATTCCAAGTCTGAAGATCCATTTCATGGTTGTTACATTTTTAAGCATATACTGATATACCAATATAGACAACGGGATGCAGATGATTATGATCCATTGTGTTTGAACCCTGCGTTGGAAACTAGAAACGAAAAAGAAAATAAGAATACCATAACTCAGATATAACAGAGATTTCGTAAATAAATCGGTTGCCCTGGTTTTGAATAATGCCTGATAGACCCATGGAAAGGTAAGGCCAAACAGGGCAACAATATTTATGAAGTATCCTAGGGTAAAGTCCAAAAATTCGTAGGGCCTGTTTGGCCTTTCAAAAAGATGGTATTTTATAGAGACAAAATCGTTCTCATACAGCCATAAAAAGTGGGGAGAATAACAGAGTAAAGATATAAAGACCGCTACCCAGGCATACTTGCTTTTTACCAATTTTAAATTAGAGAGCAACACAAAGAAGATGACCAGAAAGGCGTGGTATTTACTGAACATTAACGCCGCCATTAGAATACCCAGGCCAATGGCATTACCATAGGAAGGGCCAGACAGAAATTTTTTATACATCCATAGAAACATGGCAGTAAAAAACAGTAAAGGGGTATCTGGCAATATTAAAAAACCATACGCATGCAGCAGGCTTATAGAGAGTATAAGCACGTAAAAATGAGGTATGAACTGCTTTTTTTTGGGATCGTCTATCTGAAGCCATATAAATACAATGGTTCCTATCCCGAGTACACAACTCATAAATCGAACCCCCAACTCACCGTCGAAAAGAAAACTACTCAATTTAATAAGAAAAGCAACCATAGGGGGGAGATCAAAAT
>CBDUCK010000202.1:0-4966 GCA_965365635.1 uncultured Muriicola sp. | reverse complement strand
TGTTTTAGAGCATAGGACACTACAAGTCTTTTGGTCTCTACGGTTTCTTTTTGTGGCTGTACATAGGCCATCACATCGTCTATAGCGCCTAAACTAATTTCCTTGGGGACAAAGCCAAAGCCATAGTAGGCTCCTTCTTGTACCACTACAATGGCGTCTTCATCCAGATTTCGCCCTTTCTCTTTTATTAAGAAATTACCTCTGTTTAAAACCAAATTGTTCAAAGCATCCTGCACCCTGGTGTTGTAACTTAGGACTGTTTCCTTTCCTCTGCATATCCCTTTACAATGAGTTACCCTAAAATGATTACAATGTTCCACCTGTTCTTGTAAATGACAATATTTTGGGCATAAATTATACTCAGAACAAATTAATTCTAGGTACTCCCTGCAATCTGTTATGGAGTAAAAAGAAATCAGAGGTTTTGCAATCGCAGTCGTCTTATTAAATGCCAGATGAATGATACCATTTCTATCTTCATAGTGGAAAATTCCGTATTGTGTTACCCTATTTTTCTGTGCACGATTGTATAATGGAAAATGTTTTTTAATCGTAGCAGATTCCATAAGTAGAGCAACCAGTTCGTTTCCTGCTAATTCAAAATCAATATGCTTGGTTTCCCTGCACATTTGTAACTCTTTTTCACTTTTATCATAAAAATGCCCCAAGACTCTTTTCTTTATATTCTTTGCCTTTCCGGCATAGATGATCTCATTTTTGGAATTTTTGAATAAATAAATACCAGTAGCATTCGGAAGCCGGTCGTAGTGAAGTTTTGATAGGGCAGGTGGTAAAGTTGCTTCCTGGGATCTTGCGTTTAAGAAACGTTTTAATATACCAGTTGATTCCGGACTATTAAGTATTTTCTGAAACAGTAATACCGTTGCATGGGCGTCACCACGAGCCCGGTGCCTGTCAACAAGAGGGATATTTAAAGACGAACATAACTTTCCAAGGCTATACGACTGATATCCGGGAAAAACACTTCGAGCAAGGCGTACTGTACAAAGTTTTTTTCGAACAAAGGAATGTCCTATTTCCTGGAGTTGATTCTTGATAACATTATAATCGAAATTTACACTATGGGCTACGAAAATGCTATCGGTCAGGATACGGATGATTTTAGGGGCTATTTCGCTAAGGGTAGGGGCATCTCTAACCAGATCATTGTCAATGCCTGTAAGTCCGGTAATAAAAGCCGGAATCTCACATTCCGGATTAACAAGGGAAGTAAATTCATCCACAATCTGTTGCCCATCAAATTTAAAAATGGAGATTTCGGTAATCTTATTTCCTTTTATCCCGTTCCCGGTCGTTTCTATGTCAACAATACAATACAATACAGTTGGTTTATGTTCCTTTATAAAGTTAAAGTAAATTAATTCAGCAGACAGTATTTAGTGCAGAAGTCATGCAGGTCAATTTGAACTAAACGCCGACGTAGCTGGCATAAAAAAGGACGACAAGTGTCGTCCTTTTAATAGAAATTTCAATAATAATAAAAAGTATCTGGAACTTTTTATCTATGAATTATCCGTCACTTTGGCATCAGGAGCATTCTTTTTAACAGAAGCAATCCCATTTTCCATGGCAGAGGTAGAAGAGTACATTTCACTTGCACCAATTGCCTGGCCATTAGAAGCCTTTAAATTAAAATAAGGTTTGCCGTTTTTGGCTGTTTTACGATCAAACATTCCATCATTTTGCGAATTTTTGCGAACAGATTCAATACCATTCTCGCAAGCCGCTTTGGTTTTATAAGCCTCACTGCTAAGAATAATTTGACCGTTACCTGCCTTAAGATTAAATCTGAATTGACCTGATTTGTCTTTTTTGATGTCAAAAGCACCCATAATTTCTAGTTTTGATTTACTCAAATTTACCAATAAAAATAATATGTTTCAGCCTTTTTAAAATAAAATAATCCACAATATATTGTGGATTATTTGAAAAGTATATTGGTGATCTTTAAATTATTTATAACAAAGTAACTAGTAATAGTACCTACCTATTCGGAGGGTCTCCCCTTAAGACGTTTCTCTATTTTTTGCTTTTTTTCTGTGAGTCGTTTCATGACGTTCATTAACTCAACGTCCTTTGTTTTTTTGTAAACTTCGTTAATTGCCAAAATTAATTCTTTGGCATCTCTAGATGCTTGCACTCTGTCGCTTGTAGACATATGACTCATCTTCAAATTTTCAAACTCCTCTGCCCTTTTAAGTAAGTCCATTTTTATTTAAATATAATATTTAGCGCGTAAGATAGGAAACAAATAAGATTAGCAATAATGATAAGCACATAATTTTTTCCTATACCTGTTGAAAAGTTGTATAAAACGACTATAATCTACAAGATTTCTAATCACATTACCCGCGTTTTCTGTAGTTATTCTACAACATTAATAAAATTCTCTTTATTCAGGGTATTGGTGCCATCTGCATTGATCGCCGTTAAGCTGACCGAATAGGTGCCTAAGTTATTATAAACTATAAAGGGCTCCACTTCAGTGCTGGTGGCAGGAGTTCCTCCGTCGAAAGACCATTCAAAAGAAGTGCCGTTGGTAGATCTATTCACAAATTGAACTCCAGTTCCCACCCGGATGGTAGTTGTGTTGGATGCGAAATCTGCAATGGGATTCACCACAGGAGGTGAAAGATCATCACCAGAACTGTCATCACTGCTACATTGTATAGTAGTGAATATGATTAGCAGTATTCCCAAAAGGCTTCGGTAAGATTTCATAGTATTTTTTTAAAGTTAAATGTAATGATTTTTTTAAACTATGTACTGTAGCCCCTCAAATGAGGTACAGGGTAGAGGCCATCTTAAAAATTTCTGGCGTACGATAGGATAACATATTTGTGGCTTTCTGTTGTGCTCGCTTCTGCCGATTGAACGCGATATCCAAACCAATATTCGTTTTTGCCAAATCTGTGTTGTACATCAAATCCTGCGTATAGTATTTCTTTGTTGGCGGGGACTATTAAAACAGACGTATCCCCCAGGGCATTTCCTTCCAATAGTGCATTATGACCTACATAGCGATAACCTGCACGTAGCGAGAAAAAGATTTCCCGTTGAGTAGATCCAATACGGTTATAGGCCATACTGCTCGGCAAGGGGTTTCTTCGTCCGAAATAAACGATGAGATCGGTATGTGCATAAGTATCTCTTGTGCCAATGGCGAGCGTTGGTTGAGCTACCAGGGTAATGCTAAACGGATTGGGTGCCAGTTGCCATTCGTGCCGGTAACTTGTGTATATATTTGCATGCAGGCTATTCTCCATTTCTCCTACCCATGCAGGCGGATCAGAGATTACAAATACCTGGTGATACCAACGTTGAAAACCTCCCGCTCCTGAGGCATTACCTGCAACGCCTAGTAATAAATTCACATCAAGACCATGTTTATTTTTTACATAAGACCAACCTCCTTTAAGGGTAAGAAACCCTACATAAGGTCTGTCTTGTTCCGAAATTGCGGTCGTTTCTATATTTGAAGGGGTGTAAACCTCCTGACCAATCGAAAAGGTGAGTTGTTCATTGTCATCGTCTAGTAAACCATTCTTTAGGAGATACGTATAGTTAAGGAATAATCCCGAAGAGTAATACCGATCTGTCAGGGTGAAAAAATCGTTGTCGTGGTGCAATCTCAATTGGTGTTCAATATGGGTATTTTGTTTTTCCTCTGGTGACTGTCCCACAAGGGTGTTAGAAATGCCCAAAAAGAAGAGTAGCAGGTAAAAAGGAAAGCTAAATGGAATGGTAGTATAAATTCTCATAAGAAGAACTCGTAGGAATAGGTCCAATTCTTGAAATTTAAATGAACCGCAAGATATACAATGATATTTTGCTAGAGGACATTGAACAAATGGAAATGCAGCTACTACTGTGTAAGAATTGTATTCTTTCATATCTAATCTGGGATACTTCTCATATGAAGTGTATCTTAGGGTCTAAACAAAACCAACCAACAATGAAGATTCAACAACTTGCAACGGTCCTGATCTTTTTTTTCTGTTGGCAGCCGCTTACTGCGCAACAAAATCAGGTCATAAGCACCATAGACACCATATTGAATTCTACTCATTTCTCCGGGGAGCGTCATTTTTTACACCGGGGAAAATTCAATGGTACACAACCCTTAAATATGAAGTTTAAAGAAGGGCTTGAAAAGTTACGAGATTATATAGAGAAAGAAGAGAACCAGTTTAGTGGAAATGTTTCGTTTGGATTTAATAGCCAGGAATCTCAGCGCAATAACTTTTTTGTGATTAGCACCGGCATTGATCTTTCTAAGGATACATACCCTTTTAAGTTCGATCTGAGTTCTGGTATACAGGCGCAAATACAAAACGGCGCCATAGATGAGACTGTATCAAACCTCTCAATTTCCTTCGATTATAATATCTCAGAAGAGAGCTTGTTAACACAAAGCTACGTGTTTCTAAATGGGAGCAATAACAGTTATTTGGGCATTGATCAGCGTTATGAGTTAGGAGGTGGGTTTCTATTAAATTTTTATTCCGGCAGCAAGGCTAATGGCCTAATAGGCAAAGGGAATGATGAAATGAAGTTAATGAATGGAAGAATATCGGACCCGGAAAAGGATGAAAAAGAAAACCATAGAATCTTTTCAGAAGGTATCACTTCAATTAGTGAATCAATGTCCTTTGAGGACAAGGATAGGTTGGAAGAAATTACAAAAAGCAGAAAGCGATTTGCCAATAAAATTATTAAGAAATACAGCACACTTCGCCTAAGTCTTCTGGGAGGAATCAATTATGAGCTAGAGCAAACAGCAGATTCCCTAGAATTGTATAATGGGGACTTGATAAGAAAGGGGACTTTTGAGCCCACAAATCGCTACAGAATGGTTGTAAGGCCGGGCATAGAATGGAAACGAAACAATTTTACCTTCTCCTCCAAAGCATATTTTAAATTTGGAGTTTTTAATGAATTCTAT
>CBDUCK010000201.1:0-4971 GCA_965365635.1 uncultured Muriicola sp. | reverse complement strand
CGTCGCTGGACTGCTGGCTGAGTCTCGAAACTTCTCAAGCACGAAGAAAAATGCATTGACTTCCGCATCGATGCATGGTATACTGTTTGCGAATCAGATCTTGGAATACCTGAGGAAATTGGATTACAAACCAAAAGAAGAACACCTGATGGCCCATATCAGGAATTACAAAGCCATATCGTAAGCAGCACGTCGGAATTGTTTATGGATAAATCTAGTATTAAGGTAACCCTGGGATACATTTTTAATGACCGTAAAGAGTTTGAAGAGGAATTACTGCCCGAATTAGATATGAATTTATCCACTTTCAATTATAATTTACAGTACTATCTTGGCAAGGGTAAAAATATTGAAACCATTCTTGGACTGCAGGGGATGACTCAGACGAATAAAAATTTTGGTGAAGAGGTTTTAATTCCGGATGCCACTACCAATGATGTAGGTTTTTTAAGCACCTCTCACATTCATTTTAACCGCAGTGATATACAGCTAGGGTTGCGCTATGATAATCGCTCCATAGATGGAGAAGAAAATGGCACCCCAGGGGAAGAAGGCTATATAGCCAGTTTAAACAGAGACTATACTAGTTTTAATTCGGCATTGGGTTTTAGAACAGATCTTACAAAAAATTTAGTTGGTCGCATAAATCTGGCTTCGGGCTTCAGGGCACCTAATTTGGCAGAACTTACTTCCAATGGGATTCATGAAGGAACGAATAGATTTGAAATTGGGAATCCCGATTTAAAAAATGAAAAAAATATTCAAACCGATGTTTCCCTAGAATTTAAGAATGAACATTTTGAAATTGCAGTTAATGGATTTTATAATGCCGTTAATGACTACATCTATATAGAGCCTACCGGTGAATTTGTAGTAGATGATCCTGTGTTTTTATACCGTCAGCAAGATGCCATGTTGTATGGAGGCGAGATTGGTTTGCATTTACATCCACATCCTTTAGATTGGCTACACCTGGAAAGCACCTTCGAAACTGTTACTGGAACCCTAGATAGCGATGAAAGTTTACCACTTATCCCGGCAAATACATTTACTAATACCCTAAGGGTTGAATTTAACAGAGATGCTTCGCATTGGTTCAAACAAGGGTACGGGTATATTACGTTACAATCGGTATTTAATCAGGACAAGATTAGTAGTTATGAAACGTTTACACCAGGATACAGCCTTTTAAATCTGGGCGTTGGGGGTAGCATTTTATTTTTTGGAAATGAAATGGACATACGTCTTAGTGTAAATAATGCCCTAGATGAAAATTATATCTCTCACCTCTCTCGTTTAAAAGTAGATGGTATATCTAATATTGGCCGTAACATTAGCCTTGGATTGCAAGTACCAATTTAAAAGAAATATATTGGTGTAAAGAATTACGATTTGTGTTTGGCCCCTAGCATTTTTTTTGTTCGCAAGGGGCTAATTATGTAGGTATACAACCACATGAGTGTAAAAGAAGGAATTATATCAAGTCCTGGCAGCAGTTCTTCAATAAAAGTAACAATACCTGCAGCCTTGCCTAATTTGCCTTTATACATGCGTGTCATGAGCCATCCAGCCATAGGAGCCCATATAACATCAGAAAACTCGCCAATACCGGGAATCGCAAAAGAAGCCATTCCCAGGGCATCAAAAAGCAACCCAATTAAAAGGTGTTTGTATTTATGTTCCTTTCCCATTTAGTTGCTAAAAATAACTATTCTGAAAAGAGCACCCAAAAATTATAGTCCTATGCAGAAGGTGTTTTAGTGATGGGCACTACGAAAGTTTGGAACTGATTAATTTCAAGAACTCGTTGCGTGTTTCGATTTTCTCGAACTGACCTCTAAATCCGGATGTGGTAGTTACCGAATTTTGCTTTTGTACGCCACGCATCATCATACACATATGAGCAGCTTCTATAACCACAGCGACCCCTTTTGGTTTAAGCGTCGTATTAATACATTCCAAAATATCATGTGTAAGACGTTCCTGAACCTGGAGTCTTCTGGCAAATACATCCACAACACGGGGAATTTTACTCAAGCCCACAATTTGTCCGTCCGGAATGTAAGCAATATGAGCTTTACCAAAGAATGGTAAAATATGGTGCTCACACAAAGAATATACTTCAATGTCTTTAATAATGACCATTTCGTCATACTGTTCCGCGAACATGGCACTCTTAAGGATCTCTACCGGATCTTGTTTATACCCCTGGGTTAGAAATAACATAGCCTTCGCCGCTCTTTCCGGTGTCTTTTTTAGGCCCTCTCTGTTAATATCTTCCCCAATTTCATCAATGATTTTGGAATATCTATCCTTAACATCATTCGTGATATTTATATTGTATTCTTCCAGACTTTTATATGGCGCCATATGGTATCTTAGGTTTAGACCTGTACAGTCCTGAATTTATTGTTTACTAATTTTATTATTATCTTAAACAAAGTTACATAAATATATTAGTACGCTCCCTTTGCTTTAACGTATTATTATCATCCCTGCATTTAATGCCAGGCATATTTCCCGATTTTGTTATATAAAGGGTATTGATTACTTTCATCCCTTAATTAAAAAGAATGATTCACGCCCACAATATTCAAAAAAAATATGGCAGTTTACAAGTGTTGAAAGGAGTAGATCTCTCTATTGAAAAAGGGGAAATAGTTTCTATTGTAGGAGCTTCCGGAGCTGGAAAAACTACCTTATTACAAATTCTAGGAACTTTGGATATTCAGTCGAATCTTAAAGAGAGTACACTCAATATTAATAATGTTGAAGTAACCAAATTAAGAGATAAAGAATTAGCACGGTTTAGGAATGAACATATTGGTTTTATTTTTCAATTTCACCAATTATTGCCAGAATTTACAGCTTTGGAGAATGTTTGCATCCCGGCATTTATTAAAAAAACATCCCCGGAGATAGCAGAAAAACGCGCTGTAGAATTATTAGACTTCCTTGGACTTTCTGGTCGGAACCATCATAAACCAAGTGAACTTTCCGGAGGGGAACAGCAGCGCGTTGCCGTGGCCCGCGCACTCATAAATAATCCTTCTATTATTCTTGCCGATGAGCCCAGTGGAAATCTAGACTCCGAGAGCGCCGATATTCTGCATAAACTATTCTTTCAATTACGCGACCAATTTGGACAAACCTTTGTGATTGTTACACATAACGAGGAATTGGCTAATATGGCAGACAGAAAGCTTACCATGGTAGATGGACAAATTGTGCGGCACTAATGTTGAAACACGTCTGGAATTTTGTTCGAAACCCACGGTATCAAAGCTACAGTACTGGTCCTCTTAAGTACAAGATTAAAATATTTTTTGGGCTCCTTAAATGGAATTTAGGGATTGGCATTAGTATTGTCTTTTTTACTTTTTTCCTTACCGATACTTTAGGAATGGATATGGGGGAGCACGCTAATGACACACTTTTTAAGGAACATTCCCTATTTACTGTCTTTTGCCTTATGACGATCATTGCCCCTATTATTGAAGAATTAATTTTTAGAGGCCCTTTGGTATTTTTTAAATCTTCACGGTTCTTTCCATTGGCCTACTATATTTCATTCCTGGCTTTTGGAGCCATACATCTTGGGAATTTTCAAAATTTTGAAGACGCAATCCTGGTTGCCCCTCTCCTAGTGGCTCCCCAATTAATAATGGGTGTCTTTTTAGGATTTATCCGAGTTAGATTGGGATTATCCTGGGCAGTACTACTTCATGGTTGCCATAATGGAATTATTTTTTTAATTATCAGCAACACCCAGGCTCTTTAATATTCAGAGTATGAATAAAGATACCTTAAAAGAATTTTTAGATGCCAAAGTATTGGAATACAACCATCCATCATTTTTGCAATCGGACCCTATTCAAATACCTCATCTTTTCTCAACAAAGGAGGATATAGAAATAAGCGGATTTTTAACTGCAGTAATTGCCTGGGGAAATCGAAAGAGCATTATTAAAAATGCTCAAAACCTTATGAATCTACTAGATCATTCGCCCCATGAGTTTGTTAGGAACCATTCGGAAACCGATCTTGAAAGTCTGGAAAAATTTGTGCACCGCACGTTTAACGGAACAGACCTCACCTACTTCATAAAAGGTTTGCAATACATATATGCTGTTCATGGAGGTTTAGAACAGGTTTTTACTGTAAACGCTATACCTTCCTCCCTGCAGCCGGCCATCTCCTCTTTTAAGAAGCATTTTTTTGAACTCCCACATCCCGAACGTACCCGGAAGCATATTTCCGATCCTGTTAAAGGTTCTGCTGCAAAGCGTATTAACATGTTTTTACGCTGGATGGTACGAGATTCAAGTACAGGAGTCGACTTTGGCTTATGGAACACCATTCAACCTTCCCAACTCTCTTGTCCGCTAGATGTTCATTCGGGAAACGTAGCCAGAAAATTGGGACTCCTTACCCGAAAACAGAACGATGCAAAAGCTGTTTGTGAACTAGACGCAAATTTGCGACTGTTAGACCCTACAGACCCAGTGAAATATGATTTTGCTCTGTTTGGATTAGGGGTTTTTGAAAAATTCTAGTTACTTTAAATTAGGCTGCTGAGCTTCCTCATAAATATAACAAATCAACTTACATATGATTATCTGAGAATTTTATCGCTATTTAGTCATATTTTTCTTACTTTTAAAAACAACCTAATCAGTTGCTATTCAAATTGTTCCATAATTTAGGATACGAATGGTAAGTGATTTTTCCATAGAGACCAAAAAAAAACACCTTGTGATGACTGTTACAGGGCTTTACGAGTATGAGGACTTCGTTAACTATCCCGAGCATATTTTAGAAGCTTGTACTAATCATCAGATCTATAAGGTTTTAGTAGATGTTCGCGCCGTGAAATCGAATGATATATCTATGATTGAACTTTATTTTATAGGCGAAGAAATAGCACAGGTACTTCACACGAAAGTAAAGCTAGCCATTGTTTGGAAAGAA
>CBDUCK010000200.1:0-5030 GCA_965365635.1 uncultured Muriicola sp. | reverse complement strand
CCTCCTTTATTTTTTTCTATATCACTCAAGCGGTTCACAAGACTTGGTAAATTTTTAAAGTGAACATACGACTTATTAAAATCCCCATAATTTAACGCAGGGGAACCTTGTAAAAATTCATCGTCTTTTACATTTCTTCCAATACCAGATTGTGCCTGAATTTTTACACGATCCCCTATGGTGATATGCCCAACAATGCCTACCTGCCCGCCAATCAGGCAATTTTTTCCAATTTTTGTGGATCCGGCAATTCCTGTTTGCGCAGCAATAGCAGTATGTTCTCCTATTTCCACGTTGTGTGCAATCTGTATTTGATTATCTAGTTTTACTCCTTTACGCAAGATGGTAGATCCCAGGGTAGCTCTGTCTATAGTAGTGCCTGCTCCAACCTCCACATCTTCTTCTAAAATTACATTACCCGTTTGAGGTACCTTACTGTATTCACCATTCTCATTGGGTGCAAATCCAAATCCGTCTGCCCCAATAATAGCAGTGCTATGAATTACACAACCGCTTCCTATAATTGTTTCGGAGCATATTTTAGCTCCGGCATGGATGAATACATTATCGCCAATGGCAACGTTGTCGCCAATAAATACATTGGGATATATTTTTACATTATCTCCTATTTTTACATTGTTTCCAATGTAAGAAAAGGCGCCCAAATAAAACTCCGCACCATAGGATGCAGACTCTGAAAGAAATGAAGGATCTTCTATACCGGTCTTATTATTTTTCACCTGATTGTAAAATTCCAATAGCCTGGAAAAAGATTTGTAAGCATCATCTACCCGAATTAACGTAGTAGTTAGAGTTTGTTCCGGAATAAACTCTTTATTAACGATGGTGACAGAAGCTGCCGTGCTGTAGATATAGTGGGTATATTTTGGGTTAGCCAAAAAAGTAAGCGATCCTTCCACACCTTCTTCAATTTTCGCCAATTTATAAACAAGTACCTCGGGGTTCCCGTCTACCTTTCCTTCTAATATACCTGCAATCTGACTCGCCGTGTATTTCAATCGTTATTATTTGAGTAATTATTTCAGCAGCACAAAAGTAAGAAAAATTACCAAACGCTATTCCTTAGGGTAGCAGATATAATGCTTTGTTACAGTTTGCGACAAGGCTTTTAAATTTAGGTGATCCGAAGCCCGCGCAACATCTACTATTTTTCCTGTGGCTTTAAGAATATTTATATTCTCTTTCTCATCATCGTACGCCCTGTTTTGAATCGTACCTGTAAACACAAAATAGGCAGCCTCATGGTTGCTTATTTTATATCGTTCTTTAATGATATTAAGATGGTTAGCAAACTTCAACTCATTAATTGGTTTATCTTTAATTTTTATATTCAATAGCTCCCGATGCAAGATCATTCTGCTTAATTGCGACAGTACAAAATCTGAATGGTATTGCCATTTCTTAATGGCAGACAAGATGTCTATATCATCTAATTCAGAAAAGGTTTGTAGTACCTCGTCGGAGAATGTTGTCTGGTCTATAGTATTTTTCATAAAGAATAGCAAAGCCTCACTACCTTCCAATTCCAGGCCATCTGCCTGCAGCTCTTTTGCTCTCCTTAAGACATTAATTAAAATTTGTTCCGCGACAATTCCTGTTTTATGTAAATACACTTGCCAATACATAAATCTTCGGGCCACTAAGAACTTCTCAACAGAATAAATACCTTTTTCTTCAATCACCAAGCCCCCATCGGCGACATTCAGCATGGTAATAAGGCGCTCAGCATTGATGTTCCCTTCAGCAACTCCGGTATAAAAACTATCTCTTTTCAGATAATCCATCCGATCCATATCGAGTTGACTAGATATCAACTGGTTTAAGAACTTCTTCGGATAGGTGCCTTTAAAGATTTCGATGGCGCACGTTAAACTTCCGTTAAACTTGTTGTTCAATGATTCCATAAAAGCCAGTGAAATCTGCTCATGGGTAATGCCGTTTACTATACTGTGCTCCATGGCATGCGAAAAAGGGCCGTGCCCTATATCGTGTAATAGAATAGCAGTCAACAGCCCGTTTGCCTCCTCTTCTGTAATCACAACATCCTTATAACGAAGTATTTGGATAGCCTGCTGCATTAAATGCATGCTGCCTAAGGCGTGATGAAAACGGGTGTGATGCGCTCCCGGATACACCAGATAAGATAGTCCCATTTGGGATATTCTTCGCAGGCGTTGAAAAACAGGTTCTGCTATAAGATTAAAAATGTGTTCATTCGGAATTCTAATAAATCCGTAAATTGGATCATTGAATATCTTAAGCTTCTTTGTATCGGACAAATTTTATATTCTTTACAGAGTAAATATACGTACTAAATGAAAAAGATAACAATCCTTTGGGTAGATGACGAGATAGATTTACTAAAGCCTCATATTCTGTTTTTGGAGAATAAAAACTACCAGGTAGTTACGTGTAATAGCGGGCAAGACGCACTGGAAGAGATAAAAAAAAATAGATTTGATATTGTGTTCCTCGATGAAAATATGCCAGGATTATCTGGTTTGGAAACATTAAATGAGATAAAAATTCTTGAAGCTTCGCTGCCCGTGGTTATGATCACCAAGAGCGAAGAAGAATATATTATGGAAGAGGCTATTGGGTCTAAGATCGCGGATTATCTTATAAAACCCGTTAATCCCAATCAGATTTTACTGTCCCTCAAGAAGACCTTGGACCATTCCCGACTCATTTCCGAACGCACTACCGCTAATTATCAGCAAGAATTTCGAAAAATTTCCATGGATCTTTCTATGGTTAATACCTATGAGGAATGGGCGGAATTATACAAGAAATTAATTTATTGGGAATTACGTCTTGAAGAAATTGAAGATACCGGGATGTTCGAAATTCTTGAATCTCAAAAGATTGAAGCCAATAATCATTTCAGTAAATTCATAGACACACATTACGAAGATTGGTTTAAGGACGAGGATAGACCGGTGATGTCTCATACCCTGTTTAAGGAATTGGTGCAGCCGGAACTCAAAGGACAGCCAACACTTTTATTAGTTATCGATAATCTTAGGTACGACCAGTGGTTCGCATTTGAAGATACCCTCAATCCGTATTATAAGAAAAATAAAGAAGTACCCTATTACAGTATTTTACCCACAGCAACACAGTACGCACGCAATGCTATTTTCTCAGGGCTTATGCCATCCGAGATGGAAAAAAAATATCCGCAATGGTGGAAAAACGACACGGATGAAGGAGGTAAGAATTTGTTTGAAAATAAGTTCCTGGAAGCTCAATTACAGCGTCTTGGACTTAATTTAAATTGGGAATACCATAAAATTAGTAGTTTAAAACAAGGCAAGAATCTCTCTCAAAACTTTAACTCTCAAAAGAAGAACGACCTAACGGTACTTGTGTACAATTTTGTGGATATGCTTTCCCATTCCAAGACCGAAATGGAAGTCATAAAAGAACTTGCTTCAAATGATAAGGCATACAGATCGCTGACGCTTAGCTGGTTTAAAAACTCCCCTTTGTTAGAAATCATACAAAAGGCGCAAGCCATGGGCATGAAACTAATTATTACTACAGATCATGGTACCATTAATGTAAAACAGCCCTCTAAAGTTATTGGCGATAGGGAAACAAGTTTAAACCTCCGATATAAAACTGGAAGAAGTTTGTCATATGATTCTAAGGATGTGGTAGAAGCGAAAGATCCGTCCAAAATATATTTGCCCAGTATCACCATGAGCAGCTCGTATATTTTTGCCAAAAACGACCTCTTTTTTGCCTATCCTAATAATTACAACCACTATGTTAGTTATTACAGGAATACATTTCAACACGGTGGGGTGTCTTTGGAAGAGATGATTGTTCCTTTTGTGGTCCTAGACCCGCGATGAATTCTTTAAGAAATAGCTCCCTCCAAGAATTTCGGTTACCTCGTTATTGCTCATTACTGAGAAGGAAATGGTAAGTTCTAGGGTAAAATGATTTTTATAATAATAAGTTTTACGACTTCTGTCATAGCCAATTAGTGCATTAAAATCTCTTAAATATTCAAGCAGGTTGTAAACCGAACGCTCACTTATTTCCATTTTTCGAGCAATTTCCATGGGAGACCCTGTACATTCCGTTTCAATTAGGGAGTGTAATTGCTGCAATCGCTCTAAGGATTTAATAGTGTTCATTGCCAACTTATAGGGTAAAAGTTTCAGCCTCATTACGAAACTCAGTATAAGTATATAGATTATTTTCTATATATACAAATTATTTGCAATATCTTTCTATAAGGCAGCTTCTAAAACTCTTATAGCTTGCTTTATAGCACAATTTATATGTATATTTATAGCATAATTATGTTATTATATAGAATATATACTCGGATATGTTAAAAACAATAGACCGTCTTATTCAATTCATTTCGTATGCCGGTTTAAGCGCACGGCAGTTCGATATCTCTATTGGCGCCAGTAATGGATATACGCTACGAATGAAAAAGAACAGTGCTTCTATCGGAAGCGATGTGATTGAAAACATACTGCGTGTTTATCCACAGCTCAATGTTGTTTGGCTAATTACGGGGGAAGGAGCTATGCTCAAAGAAGATATAAAAAAGGACCCTTTAGAATTCGATGAATTACCCAGGAACAGACAACAAGAAATAGAAAAAATTATTGAACAGAAGATTAAAGAGCGCCAAGAAGAAGAGTTAAAACGTCTTTTGATAGAAGTTAGTGAAGAAATTGAAAAATCAAATAAAACTTCATAAGAAAGATTAATTTTTAATTTCCACACCCTTTAGTAGTTCCATTTTTAGTTCATTAAGTTCTTTAATGCTCAATTTCAAATTGTATCCATTAAGAATTTCTTTTTTTATTTGATTATACTTTAATTTACGCGCGGCTAGAATATGATTCTCTTCTATTTGGCTTTTTAATAAATATTCACTCTCTATTCCTATATAGTCAAAGTAATACATCAATCTAATTATATGCTTCAATAATCTTGAAATTGCGTACAAAATAAATAGCATAATAACTACAACTGGG
>CBDUCK010000199.1:0-5034 GCA_965365635.1 uncultured Muriicola sp. | reverse complement strand
GATTCTATTTGTGACTGAATCCCATGTTGAAACACCAACAAGCACAGACCAGAACCAGCCAGCTGATGTACCTGTTGTTGATATAGTTATCTCTTTGATGGTATCCGGAAGCCCTGTTTTTTATAACAGCACCATGACTCGCATAGCGAGAGGTATTCATGTTTATTTTCTGAAATAGTTGTTCTTCAATAAATTGGGAATACGGCATTCCGGATACTACTTCAATAATATACCCCAGAATAAAGTAGCCCGAATTATTATACTTAAAGGCCTCTCCCGGCAAAAAATCCATGGGTTCCTCTGAGATTAAATTAATTAATTCTATGGGAGCTATATCGTGCCTAATCTTATCTCGTATGCTCCTAACATTAGTAAAACTCCTGATACCTGAGGTATGCGTTAAAAGGTGATGGATAGTTATTTTTGTGCCCTGGGTTGGATAGGCAGGAATATATTTAGTGATCTCATCTGTTAGACTTAGAAGTCCCTGTTCCTCCAGCATTAAAATGCCTATGGCCGTAAATTGCTTGGTCATAGAACCTATATTGAACACATGTTCTGGGCGCATTGGGACATCCAATTCCAAATTGGCATTCCCGAAGGCTTTTCTATAAAGAACTTGCCCATCTTTAGCTACTAAAAAAGTACCCCCGGGTCCGTCCACATCAAATGCAGGAACTAATAGGCTGTCTATTTTAGACGTTACAGATTGTGCCTTTCCATTGTATGAAGAAAACAAGAAAAAACTGGTAATACTTAATAATAAAAACTTGGATAGTAATGACGTTCGCATAATTGTTGGCTTATTTATTTTATAGTGCATAGGACGACTCACCAACACTGTAGGTTACAAAAAATTACAATTACATGAAATTTTTAGGTGCTACCCTGGTTTTCAGATTATTCTTCTGGAGAGGAACTTAGATCTATTAAAAAGTTTTTTCCAGGATAACAAAATCAAGACCTCTTTTGGTATAGGTAGTAGTGGTTTTTGTCATTCCAAAACGTTCGTAGAAATCGGTTTTATTGATTCTGGAATTACACCAAACCCGTTTCACTCCTTTAGCTCTTAATTGCCCCATCATATAGTTTATGAGAGTTGTTCCATAGCCTTTTCCCTGTTTAGAGGAAAGCGTAGCAAACTTTCTGAATTGCGCCTCTTTTTCTTGAATAAAAACGGAAACTATGGTAGTAAGTACATTGTCTATAAATAACCCATAGTGCTCGCCCACAGGGTCTTCAGGAAGCTGTACAAAGCTGAACGGTTCATTGGGCCACATCACCTTGTGGCGAATGTCCCAGGTATCCTCATACGGTATTTCTCTTATTTCCAGAATGAATTGTTTTACTGCGTCACCTTCTAGGATTTATATCCTAGACAGAGTTCGCACTGGTTTGCTTCAGTAATTTTTTAATAATAACTATCTGCCCTAAATGATAGTGCGTATGTTCTATGATCCCATGGAGATTGAAATAAAAATTGCCGTATTTCTCGTCCCCAATGTTTTCCCAAAGGGTGGTTTCGGGCATTTTAGCAATAAGGTTGGCGAAGGTTTCAACTGCTTCCCATGACTGCTCTAAAAATTGCTCCCAATCTTCAGAAGAATTTATGGGAGGATGATTAAAACTTAATTTATCATTTCCTTCGAGCTTACCCCCCTGTAATACTTTTATGACAACATGTATAAAATAGTTCATGTGAAATACCAACGTGGCAATAGTATTGCAAGAATCGACTTGGGTAGTAGCTTCTTGCCATGTTACATCTGCAAGCACTTTTTTGAGATGTACATCGGTCCAGTTACCGCCTAAATATACAGCTCGCATATGCTTGCCCATTTGATCTGTAATGTTCATTTTTCTTACTTTAATTGTATTGTAACTCCATTTGTAGGGTGTAGTCAACTATGTCTTTGGCCTTCCTAAATTACTAAAAAAATGAAGATTCGGTATGTAAGACAGTAGGTCACCTGCATACTCATGTATTAGCTACCTCCCTTGCTCGCTCAAAGGGCATTACAGCAAGTACACCACCAGGAACCCTAAATAAGTTCCCAGGGCATTTCCTAAGGTACCTACAAGGATAGCGGGCACAATGAGTTCTTTTCTATGAAAGGTTTCTGCCAGGGCAATAGCAGTGGTACCACCCCCAATGTTCGCCTGACTCACTATGGAAATCATTTCCCAATCTCTATAGACCATCCCACCCAGGAAGATCACAATTATTCCGTGTAAGAACACGGCAATAGTCGCAAAGGCAAGTAATGAAAGTCCCACTTCCTGTAATTCTATGACCGCACTAATTTCACAGTACGCCCCAATAACAGCAAGAAATAGATATACCAGATATAACCCAAGAGAATGACTCCCTTTTAATTTGGAAACAAACTTGGTTTGCGCCAAAAGGATCCCAATAGTAGACAGTGTTAAAATAGATGGAATTTTGGGAACCAACTCACTGATGACCTCCGAAATAAAATAAGACGTAATCCCCAGAAAAAGTAACCAGATAAGCGAATGAAAATTTAAGTATTCTTTATCTTCCCCCTCAATGGTTTTGGTGGTGGTTTTGACACGTTTATCTTTCCATAATTTTCTTATAACAGCAGGAAATGCCAACGTTACAACAATCCATAGGGTGGTAATTACATTGTCTACGGCTATAGTGCCGGCATAGAGAAATCCGCGTTCCTGAAAATCATATTCGAGGGCAATGGCATTGAAGTTTACACTCCCCCCGGTATAGGTGCCGGTAAGCATCCCGGCAATAATTTTGCCATCTTCTCCCAAAACCTCCTGCGGCGATATTAAGAACCATGCCGCCAAAATTCCCAGGGTAGTTGCCAGAGAACCAATTAGAAACAACACAATCATGGGAGCCCCTGCTTTTTTAATGGAAGTTAAATTTACTCCCAACAACAGGTAAAAAATAGAGATAGGCGCTACATAGGTAAAAATACCATCATAAAGTGGAATGGCGTTCGAAGCGGAGGGCAGTATACCGCTATTAGCAAGGACCGCCGTAAAAAGGATCACTAGCAGAGCGGCCCCTAACTTTTTCCCAAGGGTTGTCTTGGCGGCATAAACGGCTGCAATAACCATAAAGCACAAGAGTGCCAACACATACACCGGGTTTTGAATAAAATTCACAGGCTATTTTTTACGAATCACATATATCCTTTAAAGTATCCCCATCCCCGGCAAACCCTAGGTAATTTTCTATGGATAGCACAGCAAGCGGGTACAGGTGCTTTTTAAGCTTTCCCTGATTCTTTATTTCAAAAGATTTTGTCCTTGAAAAATAGTCCTTTTTTACAAACAATGTATAGGTGATGTAAAATAAACCCAGATAGGGTGTTGCCCTTTACATATCGTAGTTGGCCTATGGGGAAACAGCTTTCATGGAAATACGCTTTCCCCACTTAACACCCTCGAACCAGATAACAAAAAGAAAACCGATGACTATACTTATGCCTAATTGTTTGGGTGATAACGGTTTGAATGCAAAGAAGTTGGCAAAGGATTTTACATAGATCAACACGGCCGTAAGCAGCGTAGTAATTAGAATGATCACAGGTACTAAATAATTCTTATACCTCAGGGTCGTTATCACAGAATAAACAAAAGAACGGTTTACAAGCGTAAGAAAAATATTGGCACTAATGAGTACCGTAAACACCATTGTTCTGATTAGAGATTCATTTAAATCTTCTTTAATACCATACCCATAAACCAATAACGCACCCAAGGTAATCATTAGGCCCTGAAGTATGCTTGTAATCAACTCTTTCCATTTAAAGAAAGTGACCATAAACGGACGGGGTTTTTGGTCCATTGTAAATGCTTCCATAGGTTCGTTTTCGTAGATTATGGAACACGTTGGCCCCATAATTAATTCTAACAGGATTATATGAACCGGCGTAAAAATATTGGGATAAACCCAACCAAGGGCCAACGGAATAAAAACAACCAAAATAATTGGGATGTGAATAGAAATAACGTACTGTATTGCCTTCTTAAGGTTGCCATATATTCTTCGCCCCATGGCAATAGCAGTAACCATTTTAGACAGATCATCTTCTAAAAGCACCAAATCTGCAGAGGCCTTGGCAATCTCCGTGCCTTTTTTACCCATGGCCACTCCAATGTTGGCCGCCTTCAGTGCAGGCCCATCATTACTACCATCTCCAGTCATAGAAACAATTTGTCCATTAGCTTTCAATGCTTCTACAACTCGTAATTTAGCTTCAGGAAACATGCGTGTAAAAACCGCAGTATCACGTACTTTTCTTTTAAATGGATGATCTTTCAGTTTCATGATATCAGCTCCGTCAATCATCTGGTCTCGTCCACGGAAATTGATTTGATCCGCTATCGCCTTCGTGGTAATCTCATTATCTCCGGTAATTATTTTTACATCTATTCCCGCCTTGTAAAAATCCTGTAAAACACCTTCGATGTTGAGCTTTGGAGGGTCGTAAAAAGCTACTAATCCCAATAATTCAAAATAGAACTCCTGTTGTGTTCTGGGAAAATCTTCCCCTTCAAATGTTGCCTTTGCCACCGCCAACAAACGATATCCTTTTGCCGCCATGGTGGTTGCTGCGTCTTGTAACTTACGCTCCTCCTCATCAGAAAGTTTCACTATATTGAGAAAGGCCTCCAGGGCTCCTTTGGCGGCAATGATCCTGTTACCTGCGGTATCTTCGAAAATATGTGTCATCATTGGTGGCTGGCCACTCAGGGGATACTCATGCCGCATGGTAAAGTTATTCCGTTGATCAACACTACTAACCTCGGTATAAGCCTTGTGCAATGCCATTTCCATAGGATCAAATGGTATAGGTTCACTGGCCCACATAGCAAATTGAATTAAATTTTTTTCGGGTTTTTCCAATGGTGCCTTCAGGGGGATCAGTCTCTGACATGATCCTGGAACGTCTTAACCCGAAAAGGATGATGTAATCATGAAACATACAATCTCGTTACTTGTTGAAAATTCATTTGGGGCTTTTGACCGTGTTGCCACGATGT
>CBDUCK010000198.1:0-5039 GCA_965365635.1 uncultured Muriicola sp. | reverse complement strand
AAAGTTATATAGTCTCAATTTTCTGAAAAGGGCATTCTATACCCAATTAAAATGGTTAATTTTGTGAGAAACATAAAACCCATTAATAATGAAAAAATTAGTGCTTATTTTGGTTGCCTTTGCGGCAACCCTAACTTTACAGGCTCAGATAGCAGCCCCACAACCTAGTCCATCTTCTACGTTGATCCAACGAGTTGGATTAACTGATGTTACGGTAGATTATTCGCGCCCGTCCATGCGTGGACGAACCATTTTTGGAAATTTGGTTCCCTATGATAAAATATGGAGAACCGGAGCTAATGCCAGAACAAAAATCACATTTAGTACTGATGTAACCATTGACGGAAAATCACTAAAAGCAGGAACCTATGCCATTTTCACAAAACCGGGGATGACTTCCTGGGAGGTGTACTTTTATACGGAAACTGCCGGTGGTGGTACTCCACAGGAATGGGATGACTCTAAAGTAGCTGCTATGGTGACAGCTAAAGTGGATCCAATGGATATGCCAGTAGAAACTTTTACAATAACATTAGATAACCTGCATAGCGGTGGAGCTACGCTGGGGATGCTTTGGGAAAAAACGTATGTAGGCGTCCCTTTTATGGTTCCATCTAAGGAGATGACCTTGAAAAGTATCGATGCCGTAATGGCCGGTCCTTCTGCAAACGATTATTTTTCAGCAGCAACTTTTTACTATGATGAAGGCATGGATCTTCAGAAAGCCAAGGTATGGATAGATAAGGCTGTTAGTATGAATGAGGAAGCATTCTGGATGATGCGAGCACAATCTCTAATTTACGCCAAGATGGGAGATAAAAAGGGAGCTATAGAAGCTGCTAAGAAATCTTTGGCTGCTGCCAAGGCTGCTAATAACGCCGATTATGTTAAAATGAATATGGATTCCTTAAAAGAATGGGGAGCCATGTAAAACCTTAAAGGTCTTACCTTTCTGAAAGCCCTTGCCTTTGGCAGGGGCTTTTATGTTTCTATTGGAGGATTCTTTAATAGTCTGTCAAAAGCCTCTAAAGCAAATGCAAGTAAGATTACCAATGTACAACCAAAAGCATTAAGCCATAAGTACGACATCCAATCGTTGTAAAATCCTACAATGACTATGATTTGCGTTATAATGGCAGCCACAAAAACGGCATTTCCTTTTATAAATTTAAAGAAGAATGCCAATAGGAATATGCCAAGAACATTACCATAAAAAATAGAGCCAATAATATTGACGAGTTGAATTAAATTATCGGCAAGATTGGCTACGCAGGCAATAGATATTGCAATAATACCCCATATTAGGGTAAATACTTTCGAAACCTTTACATAGTGTTCCTGTGAAAATTCACCTACTTTATTCCTTTTGTATAAATCCAAGGCACTAATAGTACCCAAAGCATTAAGTTCTGATGCAGTAGATGACATTGCCGCAGAAAGGATCACCGCCAGCAAAAGTCCTACAAGTCCTTTTGGAAGATTAGTTAAGATAAAATGAATAAACACATAATCCTTATCATTGGTCTCAACAGTGTCATCTGCCTTTCTGATAAGGGTTTTGGCCGCAGACCTATTGTCCTTTTCACGTTGGTTGACATCTAATACAGTTGCTTTTGCAGCTATGGTGGCAGGATATTCTTTTAATTTCATGGCGGCATAAAATTGATCCTGAGCCATCCCTTTTTCAACTTCCAGCGCTTCATGACGTTTTTCCAGGTCTTTATATTCATCCGCATATTCTGATTCCTGAATGGCCAAGGTAGCTGCCGGATTGAAATTCAAAGGAGAAGGATTGTATTGGTAGAAGACGAAGACCATGACTCCAACCAATAGAATAAAAAATTGCATTGGTATTTTAAGCATTCCATTAAATATGAGCCCTAATTGACTTTCTCGAATCGACTTTCCAGAAAGATATCGTTGTACCTGACTCTGGTCTGTGCCAAAATAGGCGAGAGCCAAAAAGAATCCACCGGTAATACCACTCCAGAAAGTGTATCTGCTGGAAGTATCAAAATCAAAATTTAGAATGTTTAATTTTTCACTGGCTCCGGCAATTTTTAAGGCACTGGAAAAAGTAATATCCTTTGGTAATGACCCCAGAATAAAAAAGAAAGCCACAAACATCCCCGTCATTATAATGAACATTTGTTGTTTCTGAGTTACACTTACCGCTTTGGTACCTCCGGAAACTGTATAGATGATTACCAGGATACCAATAATGATATTAAGTGTATTGAGATTCCAGCCTAAAACAGCTGAAAGAATAATAGAAGGAGCAAAAATGGTGATCCCAGCTGCTAAACCTCGTTGAATTAAAAATAGTATGGCTGCAAGTGTTCGTGTTTTTAGATCGAAACGTTTCTCTAAAAACTCATAAGCCGTATAGACTTTAAGTCTGTGGTATAAAGGTATAAATACGATACAGATAACGATCATGGCCAGTGGTAGCCCAAAATAGAATTGAACAAATCCCATACCGTCATGAAACGCCTGTCCCGGTGTAGACAAAAAGGTGATAGCACTTGCCTGGGTAGCCATTACGGAAAGTCCAATGGTCCACCAGCGTGCCTTATTGCCTCCCAGAACATAATCGTCTACATTCTTACTCCCTTTTGTTTTCCAAACCCCGAATATGACGATAAAAAGAAGGGTTCCCGAAAGTATAATCCAATCTAAACTTCCCATTTATTATGCGTTAGAAACCATTATCCAATAGAATATTATTACGTAAAGAATATTTAAAATCATTACCAATGAATATTCTTTTTTCCAGGTATACTTATCTTCCATGGTTATCCTTTTACACGATTTTCTTCAGTAATTGTTGCTTTGTTCTGTGAGAGCATATTGGCAAATAGTTTGAAAGCTCCCGAAACCCCGGCTGGCAATTCTCTAAAAAAACTTAAGCCGGTATAAATGTAGGTACCTTTTCCATAAGGTGCTATTAAAAGACTTCCTTCCTTAGGTGACTCACCATTGTCTTGCATAGACAAAACAGGGGTAAAGGCATCATCCCATGTATCCGGAAAATATAAGCCTCTTTCTTGTACCCACCCTTCAAAATCTTTGGGCTCAATCTTGTTTGGGAAATTTAACAGGGGATGATTTGGGGCTAACAGTTCCACTTTAGATTGCTCATCTGTAACCCTATCTCTTGAAATATGAATGGGATAGGGGGCTAAATTCTCAAAATTAAGCCCTCTTCTTCCGGAGGTATTGTATTGTATAATAAGATTTCCTCCTTCATGCACGTAATCTAGTAAGAATCGCTGCTTAAATTTAAGCTCATCTACCACATTGTATGCCCGTATACCTACCACAACGGCATCATACTTATCCAGACTTCCAGGTTGTATTGAGGCAGGATCTATTGTAAAAACGGTATAACCTATTTGCTCTAAGCTTTCAGGCACCTGATCTCCGGCACCAACTATATAACCAATATTCTGACCTGTCTTTTCAATGTTGAGCCTGACTACTTTTGCCTCGGAAGGCAGCAGAACCGACTGTGTAGGGATGTGGTCATAAGCAATGGTAATTAACTGCTGTGTTATTACTTCCTTGCCAATTCTAATTACCGGCGAAATAACACCTTCATTCTCCTGTGCAGGTGGGGAAACCCTAAAAATGAATGTTTTTTCATCTCCATTGTTGTCTATACTGAAAGATCGCTTATTGGAATTGGCAAACCATCCCTCAGGTAACTGTAATTCCAATACTCCGTTTATTGAATCGCGAAGGGCTTTTACAGTTACAGGAATCTCCTTTGCCGTACCATCGGCAAAGATGTGCACCTTATCCTGAAAGCCTGCCGTGGCAGAGGGTAAAATTTCGAACGGACTATAGAGCTCTCCTTTATCCGGACGCGAATACCTGTAGACTACGGGCTTATGTATTGGTATTTGTTGCCCATTAATGTTTAAAAGAAACTCTGCTATAAATGCTCTTGGAGTTTCCGGTTTGCCAATTAGCGCAGTATCCTCCACTTTATACATTCCTAAACTTCCTTTGTGTGACAACCAATACGGACTTGTAAACCCGGTATTTTGCGGCACCTTAAATTGCAATTTTAGCGACTTCTTTTCGTTATTATTCAATGCTAAGTTCCCTTCTTCAAATACTATGTCACCAATTGAAATAGCTTCCAGAGTTATTAAATTATCACTTCTATTAATAGCTTCAACAGATACATTTACAGTACTTTCCGGATTGCTGTAAGCCTTGGTGGCTGATATTTCCAAATAAAGTCCGGTGACCATTTCAATTAAATTTTCCAGTTCTTGTAGCTTTATTTTTTTCCAGTGGGTATTGTCTACTTTTTGAAGCAGGGTATAGGCTTCAACTAGCGTATCTAAATGACTTGCAGGATTTTTGAAATTGAAATTTTCCTCAACAGCATAAAGCAATTCACCAATGGCTTTTCCTCCTTTTATTCTGGACCATGATGTATCTATGCCTTCAAATATATTTGTTGAATCCTGGGGCATGTCACCTTTAAGAAGTTCTATATATTCCGTTTCGCTTCCACGAGTAGTTAATCTGCCAAAACCCTGGCAAAGATGCTGGCTGCTGGCTATAGAGGCTATTTCATTATTGGAGAGGCCCAGCATTGGATAGAATACACCAGTATCTAGACTAAGTAATGTTGATTTGTCTGCCTTATCAAAATTTTCCTGACTTCCGTAAAACCACCATGAGGTATTAAAAAACAATCGCTGAGGTTGCCAAACATCTACCGAACTAAGCTGTTCCTTATAGGCCGAATTATCGCCTACCAAATCAAATGCTTCCATACTTAATATGGCAGAAGAAGTATGATGACCATGTGTTGTGCCCGGGGTTCTGTGATTGAACCTATTTACAATGACGTCTGGTTTAAATTCCCTGATTATTTTCACTACGTCACCTAGCACGGCATCTTTATCCCAAATCTTTAAAGTTTCTTTAGGATGTTTTGAATAGCCAAAATCGTTGGCTCGTGTAAAATACTGAAGACCTCCATCTACTCTACGGGCAGCTAATAATTCCTGAGTTCG
>CBDUCK010000197.1:0-5053 GCA_965365635.1 uncultured Muriicola sp. | reverse complement strand
TGCTATTATTTAACTTAACAAATATGGCGTCAAGTGTATTTTTCTAATCTGAAGGCGCCAAAGGTATTCTTTTGTCTGCATTGGCTCCTGTCAGGGACATATTCGCCTCAAAATGGACGTGTCTGGACATCTTTCCCTTCTTTGGTACGCGTCCTTTAGAATAGCCACTGTCATAGCCTCCTCCTTGCCAATCTCCCAGGAAATCCGCATCAAAAGAAACGATCAGTTCAGCTTTTTCCAAATCATAATCCGCTAATGCTCTTTCCCCATATTTGGTTTCAAAAGCAGTTAAGGCAGCGTCTGCTGAAATTGCATCGTACGTTACATGATTCGCATTTGGATATTCAGCAGAAAAATCTTTTATAAGTCTGGAGGTAGACGGACTAGCGTATGTTTGTGTTAAGAAAGCAATTTGTTTGTCCGAATTCTTCAATGCCGCCAATTTGGCTTTTACTGTAGCATCTAACAGATCCCATTCTGCAGGTTCTCCGTTTGAAAGTGGCCCCTGAATTCTGGTGCTATCATATAAAGACAATACCGATGCCTGTATTCTTGCATTGGCATTTCCCCCTACATGAGCGTCTTTATTGTTTTCAACTTTAATTGGCCTTCCCTCGCGTGTTTTAATTAAAATACTTGCGAAATCGAATCCGTTTGCAATGGTAGTAGCATAATAGTTAGCAACTCCGGGAACAATTCGTTCTGGTTGCACTACGTAAGGAATAGATTTTATTACTGGTCCTTCACAAGCTGCTAAAGAAGCAGCCGCAGTACTAAAACCTACATACTTTAGAAAATCCCTCCTATTTGTTGAAGAATCGGATAGTGTTTCTTTGTCACCCAAAAATTCATCAACAGGAATCTCTTCCGAAAACTCGTTTTGTTTTAGCTTCTGAACAATGGAATCGTCGGGGTTTAGTTCCGCCTCGTTTTTCCAGTAAATCTTGTTTGATGCCATACGATATATCTGTAATTAGCTACTTCTTGATTATTATTAATAGTGACATTTACCACATTCCAAACCTCCCAATTGGGCGGCTGTAAGTTGTTCTACTCCATACTTTTCTGAGAGCGCCTTATGAATCTTTTCATAGTAGGCGTTGTCTTCTATATTCACATTGGTCTCTCTGTGACAATTAATACACCATCCCATGGTTAATGGAGCGTATTGATACATGATCTCCATTTCTTCAACAGGACCATGACATGTTTGACATTCTATTCCAGCCACAGATACGTGCTGTGAATGGTTAAAATATGCTAAGTCTGGTAAATTGTGAATGCGAACCCATTCTACAGGCTTGGAATCTCCTGTATATTTTTGATTTTCTTCATCCCAACCAACTGCTTTATACAGTTTTTTGATTTCTCCTGTATAGAACTCATTAGTATACCCGTTAGCCAGGTCCTCTGAAGTTGGTCCTTCAGGATTTCCTTTATATTCATAAATAGACTTGTGGCAATTCATACATACATTAAGAGCCGGTATACCAGAATGTTTGGAAACCCTTGCTGAAGAGTGACAGTACTTACACTCAATTTTATTGTCGCCAGCATGAATTTTATGAGAATAATGGATGGGCTGTATTGGTTCATACCCCTGATCTACTCCTATTTGCATCATCCATCCGTAGGCAAAATATGCCCCACTTAATAAAAGGAAAATGCTAAATACTAAGACAAGGAACTGATTTTGAGCAAAGGCTTTCCAAATTGGCAATCCTTTATCCGCCTTGGCTCTTTCCACTGTCACACCATTGGCTTCTGCAATACGACGTAACGTTATATTTACCAAGACCAGCATCATGACCAACAAAGCAAATACAAGCACTAAAGCCCCAAGAATAACTTCATTGGTTATCCCAGAACTTCCCGATGCGCCTCCTGTAGCGTCACCCGCTGCAGCAACTGCCTGAACAGGTGCTGGTGGAGGGGCTGATGTATAGGCAAGAATGTCATCTATATCCCCATTAGATAATGTAGGGAAAGCGGTCATGGCCGCCTGGTTATACTCATTGTATATTTTTACTGCATAAGCATCTCCGGAATTAATCATTCCCGGGCTATTCTTAATCCAAGTATATAGCCATTCTTTATCGAGTCCTTCATCCTCAGCCAACCGAGCCTCTACATTAGCCAAAGCAGGCCCAGTCATTTTTCTGTTCAATGCATGACATGCAGCACAATTCTGATTAAATAACTGCTTTCCTTTTGCAACATCCCCCCCTGCTTCCGCAACCTCCAACGTGCTTTGAGCAGCCTCTGGTTCTGAAGTAGCCGGGTCTTGTGCAATAATGAAATTTGTAAAGAGTAGTAGAACTACAAATTGAATACCGAAAATGTTAGAAATCTTAGTGCGGTACGGAACCTTTTTCATATTAAAAATATTTCTATCAAAATTTTGGCACGATAATTTCAACATCCTAGTGTAAACAGGATCATTACCGTCTTTAAAATTGTGGTCAAAAATACGACATTGACTTTATTTTGGAAATCCTTAATGATCGATAATTTATAATTTATAATTATTCTAAATAAGATTAATTTATGCGGCTTATCTATTAAAAATATACTTTTGTAGAAGTCTTAAAAACGTTGAAATAAAACCATGAAAATTATTATTTCTATTACAGTTATGGCTCTGTTTGTCAACTTTGGGAATGCCCAAGAAGGTATTGTTACCATTGAACAGGATGCTAAAATATCTAAGCTCATGGATATCTACAAAAGAGCTAATTCAAACACAGGGTATTATACCATTCAAATAGGATTTGGCTCCTACGAGGATGCCACCAAACTTAAAACAGAATCTGGCATAGATTTTCCACAATACAGTTCCAAGATTGTCTTTGATTCCCCAACCTACCGTGTTCATATGGGGCGATTTAAAACCAAGCTGGAAGCGGAACGTACGTTTAATGAAGTTCGCAAAAAATATACAGAGTCTATCGTTCTGAAACCAGAAAGTATGGATAGATCATAAAAGGTATTAGTATTGCTCCTTATTAATTCTTAGTGTGGCAAATACTTCACCTTCTACAAAACAAAAAACTCACCTTTTCAGGTGAGTTTTTTTATAAAATACTTTAACTATTACAGTGTTTTCTTAACTGCTACTTCCTGGAAAGCCTCAACAATATCACTTTCGCGGATATCATTGTAGTTCTTAATCTGAAGACCGCAATCGTATCCTTTTGAAACTTCCTTCACATCATCCTTAAATCTTTTGAGTGAGGATAATACTCCGGTATAGATTACTACGCCATCTCTAATAAGACGAATATTGGAGTTCCTGAAGATCTTCCCATTGGTTATCATACATCCTGCAATAGTTCCAATCTTAGAAATCTTAAAGGTTTCTCTAATCTCCGCTGTTCCTGTGATCTCTTCCTTAATTTCTGGAGAAAGCATTCCCTCCATCGCATCTTTCAGATCGTTAATAGCATCATAAATAATAGAATACATTCTGATATCTATTTCTTCTTTATCAGCTATATCTCTGGCATTACCCATAGGCCTCACGTTAAACCCAATCACAATAGCATCTGAAGCCGATGCAAGAAGCACATCAGATTCTGTTATAGCTCCTACTCCTTTATGGATAATATTGACCTGTATTTCGTCTGTACTTAATTTTTGGAAACTATCTGTCAATGCTTCAACTGATCCGTCAACATCCCCTTTGAGGATAATATTCAGTTCTTTGAAATCTCCCAAGGCAATTCGCCTTCCAATTTCATCAAGTGTAATATGACGCTGTGTACGAACAGATTGTTCTCGCAATAACTGACTCCTCTTAGAGGCAATTTGTTTAGCTTCACGCTCATCGTCTAACACATTAAACTTATCTCCTGCCTGTGGAGCTCCGTCTAACCCTAATATTGATACCGGCGTAGATGGGCCTGCTGATTTTACGATGTTTCCTCTCTCATCGTGCATGGCTTTTATCTTACCACTGCATGTACCTGCAAGGACATAATCCCCTATTTCGAGGGTACCTGCCTGCACCAAAATCGTTGAAACGTATCCGCGCCCTTTATCCAAGAAGGCTTCCACTACAGTACCAGAGGCTAATTTATCCGGATTTGCCTTTAATTCTAATAATTCGGCTTCAAGTAATACTTTTTCTAGTAATTCTTTTACCCCATCCCCCGTTTTTGCAGATATATCATGGGACTGAATTTTTCCTCCCCAATCTTCAACCAATAAGTTCATTGCTGCCAGCCCTTCCTTGATCTTTTCCGGATTGGCTGTAGGACGATCTATTTTGTTAATGGCAAAAATTATTGGTACTCCTGCTGCCTGTGCATGACTAATTGCTTCCTTGGTTTGAGGCATAATATCATCATCAGCTGCAATAACAATAATGGCAATATCGGTTACCTGGGCACCCCTGGCACGCATTGCTGTAAAGGCCTCGTGACCCGGTGTATCTAAGAAAGCTATTTTTTGTCCATTATCTAGCTTAACGCCATAGGCGCCAATGTGCTGTGTAATTCCACCGCTTTCACCTGCAATAACATTCTCTTTTCTAATATAATCTAGCAAAGAGGTCTTCCCGTGATCTACATGACCCATTACTGTTACAATAGGAGCTCTGGTTTTAAGATCTTCCGGAGCATCTACCTCTTCCTCAATAGATTCTTCAATATCGGCGGTTACAAATTCCACCTCATATCCAAATTCTTCTGCTACAATAGATAATGTTTCAGCATCTAATCGCTGATTCATGGTCACCATCATTCCCAATGACATACAGGCCGATATGATCTCGGTCACCGGAACATCCATCATGGTTGCCATCTCACTCACTGTAACGAATTCAGTTACTTTGAGTAATTTACTCTCCTGTTCCTGCAAGGCCAGATCTTCTTCGGTCTTACCCGTAACGACGAACACCGGATAGGAGATCTCGAAGTCGCTGCGCGTCTTGCCGGCTTTGGCAAAGCCGCGCTCGAGCGCCGGCAGCGTGGTTTCGCGAATATACTTTTCGGTGGAAAACGCATGAATGATGACGCCGTCAGCGACTTCACCTGCCACCTCGGTCATCAGC
>CBDUCK010000196.1:0-5066 GCA_965365635.1 uncultured Muriicola sp. | reverse complement strand
TTCTGTAATCACCTATTATCTTGGCACCGCAATATTTGATATTACGGAGGGTGTGTTCCCTGAATGGGCCAGGATAACTAAATAAATTACCTATTAAGCAGTATTCCTCTGTACCTATCAAGGCTTCGCGGTGCCAAGACGCTCTTTTTTCGATGTTTCTTTATAAGGCCCTTTTTGATTCGCCGTTTTCATATCGGCATAGCGGGGATCTTGTATATAATCTTGCTTTTGCATTTTAACGACCTCTATACTCAGAAATCCAAATTCACTTACCACCTTTCCATAGAAGCGGTAAATCCCCCTGCCTCTAAAATAGTATTTGGCCGCCACAGGCGGAAAAAGAACCGTGTCAAAAACCTCTCCGTGCTGGTCCACCAGGGTCGCAAAATTCATGCGTTTTCCTTTATGTGTTTTTGTTCTTTTTACAGTAACCAGGTACCCGTACAAATCTATATACCGGTTTAAATAACTCGGTAAATCTTTGCTCCCATGGGTATTCTTAGGGACCTCCTTTAATAGGTGGAACGGACTGCACAGGCAAAAGCCCAGTAACTCTAGCTGCGTAAAAGCCATTTCCAGATCGGTGGTATGGAGCTGCGGAATTTCAAAATTTTGATGTGTTGGCGGAAATAACTTTGGATGGTCTACAGCCGTTCCTTTTGAGAGGAACAAATGGGCCTGCCATAGAAGTTGGTGCTTATTAATTTGGGTAAACCTAAAGGCGTTGATCCGAATTAAAATACTGAGTTGTTCAATAGATAGTATCACCCGATCCAGAAAATCTTCCAGAGAAGTAAACACTCCGTTCGCCCTACGTTCTTTTAAGATACGCTCTATCACCCTTGCTTCCATATCTTTCAGGTACATAAACCCCAGGTAGATCTCCTTATCGTAAATACAATTTACAGCCATGCTTTTATTAATGCACGGAGCGTAAATAGTAGCTCCCAGCATACGGGCCTCGTGCACATAAAATTCAGACCGGTAAAAACCACCACCATTATTGAGAACCGCCACCAAATATTCCAAGGGGTAATACGCTCTCAAAAAAAGGCTCTGATAACTTTCTACCGCATAGGAGGCCGAGTGCCCTTTGGCAAAAGCATAGCCGGCAAAACTGGCCACCTGATGCCAGATCTCAGAAATAAGACTGTCTTCATATCCCTTTTTTTTGCAATTTTCGGTGAACTTGTCTTTTACCTTTTGGAATTCTTTTCGCGACCGGTATTTACCACTCATACCCCTTCGCAATACATCGGCCTCTCCCAGGGTTAGGCCGGCGAAGTAATGGGCCACTTTTATCACATCTTCCTGGTAGACCATTACCCCATAGGTTTCCGGCATAATATCGAGCATTACGGGGTGGCCTTTCTCTTTGGCCCTTCCCGGGTTACGGTGCCGAAGAATATACTCGCGCATCATGCCACTTTGTGCAACCCCTGGCCGTATAATGGAACTGGCAGCCACCAGCCCCAGGTAGGTGTCTACTTCCAGTTTCTTCAACAACATGCGCATAGCAGGCGATTCCACATAAAAACACCCCATTCACTGTGCCGATCTAATCATGGAGTTTATATGGGGATCCTCCTTAAATTTTTTAATGTCATGAATGTCGATGGTTTTGTATTCCTCGGGACGATTGAGAGCCAGGATCTGGATGGCTTCTTTAATTTTTGCTAATCCGCGCTGTCCCAAAATATCGAATTTGTAGAGCCCTACATCCTCAGCGATCACCATATCGAACTGGGTAGTGGTAAATCCTTTGGGAGGTAAGTGGGTAGCCGAAAAATAGTGCAGCGGTTTCTCACTAATCAAAATCCCCCCTGCGTGAATGCTGAGATAATTGGGCATGTCTTTGATTAGGTTTCCGTATTTCAATACCAAAAGAGACATCTCATCTAGTTGTGAAGGAACATAGTGCCCTTCACATAAAAAATCGATCTCTCCCTTTGGAAGCCCAAACACTTTTCCCAGTTCCCTGATAATCCCCCGTGCTTTAAACGTTACATAGGTGCCCAGCAGGGCTACATATTGAAACCGGTCGAAAATGTATTGGGTCATCTCTCCCCGGTCTTTCCATGAAAAATCGATATCAAAGTCGGGCGGGTTAGTGCGGTACAGGTTAATAAAGCGTTCAAAATACAGATCTAATTCTATAGGGTCCACATCCGTGATCCGAAGCAGGTAAGCCACAATGCTATTTGCACCACTCCCACGCCCTACATAAAAAAACCCGCGCTTTCTGGCCTCAGAAACAATATCCCAGTTAATGAGGAAATACGATACAAACTCCTTTTCCTTGATGAGTTGTAGTTCTTTTTTGAGTCGCTCATGAATACGGTCGTCCAACACCGGGTAGCGATACGGCAATCCTTGCTGACATAATTCTTCTAACAGTTTTTCATCGGCCTCCTTACTCTCCAGATAGGACTGCAGGTTTTGTGGTTTCCGGTTCTTTGAAAAATCGAAATGAATGCTGCACTGCTTCATTAGGTGTTCCGTATTTTGAAGGATAAAAGGATATTCAGAAAAAGCAGCAGCCAGATTCCGGATCGGAAACATACAGTCATCCATGGTAGCTTCTTCTTCCTTTTGAAGTTTGCTGAGCAACACATTATTGTCTATAGCACGCAGTAGCCGATGTGCATTAAAATCGCGTTTGTTCCGAAATGTAACCGGTTGTAATACAACCAGCTTGTCTTTGTATTCTACCACCCTGGAAAAGGGCAATCTTCTTAAATCTGTAATAGAAATACCTATGTATTCGTGCTCCAAAAAATGATGCTGATCATTGAGCAATACTTTTTCAAACGGATAAATAACTACCGCATTTTTAAAGAGGGGTCCTCGCTGAGGCAGCTCTTTATGTTCGTGAAGATGTTCCGATAAAAAGGCAGTAAGTTCTTGGTATCCCTCATTGTTTTTGGCGATTCCCACAAAACAGCAATCTACCCCATTGCGAAAATCGATTCCCAAAATGGGCTGTATTCCAAATTCCTGTGCTTTCCGAACAAAATTTAGGCAGGCCGATGTATTGTTAATGTCTGTAAGGGCCAAGCGGGTTACCTCATTCTCCTGGGCCAGTTCCAAAAGAGCTACTTCGGAAAAAGTTCCGTAACGAAGACTGTAGTAGGTATGGCAATTGAGGTACATAGTATTGGGTAATTCCTAGTATTAAATTGTTCTTTACTGTTTTCGGTGTGCCAGTACTATGGGGGGTTGGCCGTTAAACGGATTGTGCATTCTTCCAATGGTTTTAGCTCCCATTCCCGAAGCTCGCAATACACTCTTATCTCCGTAGCGTTTTCGAATGGTATCCAAGGCGTTGTACAAGTTTAATGCCTCCTCGGTATCGTCAAATAAGTTGATCTGGTAATTCCCCGATACCAGGTGGCTAAACCGAATACCTATTAAGCGTACCAATAATCGCCTGTTGTACAACACTTTGAACAGGTCCAGGATCTTGGGAATTAAAATATGATCTGCACTGGTATACGGAATGCGCAGTTGTTTTGAATATGTATTAAAGTCCGAATACCGGATCTTTACCGCAATGCAGGCTGTTAATTTTTCTCCCCGCCGCAACTGGTAAGCCAAATTCTCGGTCATGGCAATTAAAATACCCCTGAGCTTTACCACATCTATGGTATCCTTATCAAAGGTGCGTTCTGTGGAAATCGACTTCCGATCCGAGAATGGGATCACCGGCGTATTGTCTACGCCATTGGCGCGCTTCCAAATAACCGTTCCGTTGGCCCCCAGTACCCGTCGCATTAAATCCATCGGCATTTCCTGTACGGTCTTTACTTTTCGGAGTCCCAGATTACTGAGTGTCTGGTAGGTTTTATCGCCTACCATGGGAATTTTTTTAATAGACAATGGGGCCAGAAACATTTTTTCATACCCAAAATCTACTTTAAGCTGGTTATTGGGTTTGGCTTCGTTGGTAGCCACTTTAGATACTACTTTGTTCATAGAGAGTCCAAAAGAAATAGGAAGGCCCGTTTCCTTAGCAATCGTTTTTCTGAGTTCGGAAGCATATTGGTAGCACCCAAAAAAGCGATCCATCCCGGAAAGATCGGCATAGAATTCGTCAATGCTCGATTTTTCAAATACCGGTACCTTTTCCTTGATGATCTCGGTTACCAGATCGGAGTGTTTGCTATAGGTCCCTGCATTGCCTCGTATTACAATAGCTTCCGGGCATAATTCTCTGGCCATTTTCATGGGCATTCCGGAATGTACTCCAAATCCCCGGGTCTCATAGCTACATGCTGCCACCACCCCCCTGTCGCTGGTGCCACCTACCAACAGGGGTTTATTTTGTAACTCACTGTTAATGAGTCGCTCTACAGATACAAAAAATGTATCGAGGTCTAAATGTAATATGGTCTTTTGCATCACTATCCAAAACAGGACAGTAAATATATGGATTATTTCCTTTTTTATGGAATTATTCCATTTTTTATATATTAATTAAAAAAGAAAGCCACACATTGCTGTGTGGCTTGTTATTAACAACTAATTAAAACCCAATAATTATGAATAAAAGCAATATAAAAAGGTAGTAGGCCCAAATCTTAGACCGCAACCTTGTGTTGTATTTAGAGTAATTGAATTCCTCTTATGATAAGGAATACCATAAACGAAATAAACAGACAGCCTATGATAAGAAACATATCTATTAAATCTGGTTTTTTTCGCATTGCTCTAACTAATATTTCGGATTATTAATCGAACGGGAATCCGGTTAATAGTCTGTAAACAAAAGCATACACAACTATAAAAAACATAATGAAACTAAACCATGCAAAGAATTTGAAGAATTTCCGCACAACAAAGTTTTCAAGAGTTTTGAAAGCCTCTATGTAAATTTCTTTAAAAAGTAATAATGTTTTCATACACCTGACATTAATGGTTAAACCTTCTATATATAGAGACAAAGTTATCCCCTAACGCAACACACTAGAATGTTTTGAGACAGGAAGCAGATAAAAGAAGATAAAATACTCCTCAATGAACATTTATCGAAATTTTTGCTACCACCAGCTCTTGTTTATATGGTT
>CBDUCK010000195.1:0-5120 GCA_965365635.1 uncultured Muriicola sp. | reverse complement strand
GTAGCCGGTGTCACGGTCAGATTCTCACGGCAGTGCGATTGCTCTTTGCGGGGTTGTTTTCCGCGGTTCCCAATGATAGGGTTTTTAGGGTTAATGTTAATATCTATATCCGGAGCAAAATTCATATGGACCCCCAGACGTTTTGCATGCATCCCGATCCTATAGCCCACCTTCTCTATTAGTAAACTATCTGATATGGCTCCTAAGGTCATATTCCATGGATAGGCATAGGTAGAGTCCAGGCGCATGGCCAAACCCCATTCTGCATCCATAGCTATTAACAGCGGTGTTTTTGAGAGTGCCTGGTATTCGTTGGTAAGCTTGGCCTGTCTTACAGGGCCACCGGTAGAAAAAATGATGCCCCCTAAATGTTGTTCCTGAATAAGTGTTTTAATCTTATCTGTTGCAGGTTTACTTTGATCGGAAGCTACCAGCACCATAAACAATTGGCCTATTTTTTCATCTATGGACATATTGCCATAAGTGGCCTCTACCCATGATAATTGGGCAGTACTGTCTGGTGTCTGCAACGGGGATATTTGTCCATGGGAAAACAAAGACGTAAATAGAAACGCGTAAAATAAGAAGTACCGTTTTGGCATAGGTAATTTAATCAATCTTACAAACATAAAATATCAAAAAATATTGCATATGAACTAATGCTAAATAGCTGTATTTGTGAGAGATATACTAAAGAAATCTGCTATGCCAGCTTTCAGCTGCAGGTACTTCCCAATGTTCTAAATACTCCTGTTTATTGGTTACTAAGTTATTGAAGACAATGGTATTTTTGGAAATAGCCTTTGCTTTGGCCATTTTTTTGAATTCCCCCATTGGTTTATAGGTTATATAATCTCCTTGTTTGAAGGAGACATTCATCCTGTCTAAAAGTTGAACTTTGTATTTCTTTTCGAGCTCTTGTATGAAATGAACAGACGCATCTATAGAACATCCAGACGCAGAAGCGTTACTTTGATCTAATCCAATAATGATAAATCTGTTGTATTTAATTTCATAAGCCGCCTCTAATTGAGCCCCATGGGCGGTCCAATCCTTTAAAAACTGCACTAACAGTTCATTTACATCCAGCAATTCCTCTGAAGAGAAATTTCTGTCGGCCTGATAAATCCAAATCCGAGAGGTTTCTGGTAATTCACTAAATTCTACGAGCATTTGATATTCTTTTTCATGTTAGTTATAAATAAATGTATTTTATACTTCTGGAAAGGTACGCAAACCACATGCCACAATGAACTTTACAAGTCCTGAGCAGTGGCAATTAACTCAGCGATGTCCATTATTGCTATGGAAGCCTCTTTATCTTTACTTTTCACACCGTCTGTCATCATGGTATTACAAAAAGGACATGCAGCGGCAATAATTTCAGGTGCTGTTTCTATCGCTTGTTCGGTTCGTTCAATATTTACATCCTTGTCCCCTTTTTCAGGCTCTTTAAACATTTGAGCCCCTCCGGCACCGCAACAAAGACCTCGCTTCTTACAGTTTTTCATCTCCACCAACTCCGCATCTAGCTTCTTAATTAGCTCTCGTGGAGCCTCATAGACGTTATTTGCTCTACCCAAATAACACGGGTCGTGATACGTTATACGTTTCCCTTTGTATAGTCCTCCTTCCAGGGTAATTCTTCCTTCTTCCACCAATTGTTTCAGAAATACGGTATGATGTAAGACTTCATAATCCCCTCCCAATCCCGGGTATTCATTCTTGATCGTATTAAAACAGTGAGGACAAGCAGTGACTACTTTCTTAATCCCATACCCGTTCATTACTTCTATATTGGTAACGGCCTGCATCTGAAAAAGAAATTCGTTTCCTGATCTCTTGGCTGGATCTCCTGTGCAACTTTCCTCGGTCCCCAAAACGGCAAAACTAACACCTGCCTTGTTTAAAATCTTTACAAAGGCCTTGGTGATTTTTTTAGCTCTATCATCAAAACTTCCGGCGCAACCTACCCAAAAAAGTACTTCGGGTTGTTTTCCTTCTGCAAAAAGTGCCGCCATTGTAGGTACATTCAATTCTTGTCCCATGTTACTTTGCAAGTTTTATTATTCTTTTGTCCAGTTAATCCTATCCATTTGATTAAATGGCCACGGAGCCCCGTTATTTTCAATATTCCCCATCATCACATTTAGATCAGACGGTGCTGCGGATTGTTCCATTACCAGGTATTGCCTCATGTTCATTATAATCGACAATGGATCTATACTTACCGGGCAGGCTTCCACACAGGCATTACAAGACGTACAGGCCCATAGTTCTTCCCTGCTTATATAATCATCCAACAACTGCTTTCCGTCATCCACAAACTGACCGTTGTTCTTATCTATATTCTTCCCAACCTCTTCCAACCGGTCTCTGGTATCCATCATGATTTTGCGCGGAGACAACTTTTTTCCGGTTTGATTAGCAGGACATTCGCTGGTACACCGTCCACATTCGGTACAGGTATAGGCATTTAATAACTGTACCCATGAAAGATCCATAACATCCGAAGCTCCAAACTTATCTGGCGGCGCAGCATCTTCCGCTGGTGCTGCAAACGGATCAGCAGTGGGGTCGAGCATTAACTTTACCTCTTTAGTAACCGATTCAAGGTTTGTAAACTGTCCTTTAGGTTTTAAATTCCCAAAATAAGTGTTTGGGAACGCCAATAAAATATGAAGGTGCTTGGAGTAATATAAATAATTAAGGAATAGTAGTATTCCAATGATGTGCGTCCACCAGGCGGCACGTTCCACAAAAATGAGCGTGCTTTCAGAAAGGCCTTGTAGTACTGGAGCAAAAAATTGACTTATCGGAAAAGCCCCGGCCTGCGTATAATGATCCGCTCCCAATTGCTGTAATTGATAATCTGCACCATTCATGGTAAGAAAAAGAGCCATTAAAACCAGTTCTATGTAGAGAATAAGGTTTCCATCTTGCTTTGGCCAACCCTTCATTTCGGGCTTTATAAAGCGTTGTAACCGAATGACATTCCTGCGGATCCAGAACACAATAACAGCAACGATCACCAGTAACGCTAATATTTCGAAGGAACCAATTAGAAAATTATACAAGCTTCCCAGAGGGGCAAAAATGCGATGTGTCCCTAAAAGTCCGTCAATAATTATTTCTAATACTTCTATGTTGATTATAATAAACCCAACATAAACCACAATATGCATAAGACCGGCAACAGGCCGAACCACCATTTTAGACTGACCCATGGCAATTCTGGCCATATTTTTCCAACGTTGTCCTTTATTATCGAACACGTCCACATCTTTTCCTAAGCCTATGTTCCGGCGTATTTTACTTACATTTCGTGCAAAGTAACCAATACCCGCTAGGAGGAGTACGGCAAATACAATGTTTGGAAGGTATTGTATCAATCTATTTTAATTTTTTTTGGCAGGATCGTCTTGTGGTAAATTATATTCTATCTGCTTTTTACCAAACACAGAGACGTTTACATAACGTTTTGGATTTAATCTAAAGTCTTGCAGCAATAAATCTAGTTCTCTAGAGGCATCTGTAAGGTTATTATATAATTCCTCGTTCTTCATTAATTTTCCCAAAGACCCTTCACCTTTTTCAATTTTACCTAACAGGGCATCTAAATTTTTAACGGTAGATTCCAAACTCTTTAATGTATTGGGAAGGCCTGCATTAACTAATGAATCCGATAGTTTAGCAAAATTATCCGTGATGGTCCCAATATTGGTTAAAGAACTATCTATATGTGTTTTATTGGAGTCTAATAATTCGTTGAGCGTTGTGGCACTTTTCTGGAAACTTTCTATCACGGAGGTAAGTCCCTGAATACTTTCCCGGAGACTTCTTTTAGTTTTATCGTCTAAAACATCATTCACATTCATTAATAAGGAATCTGCATTCGATACTGCTCCTTCTACCTTTAATTGAAGTGGTGTTAACTTTTGTTGGACCAATTCTGTTAGCCCTGGCCTGGTATTGGTTTCGAGGGTATCACCAGACTGCGCCATGGGTGCGCCATCAAAGACCGGTTTTATCTGTATCCCCTTTCCTCCAATAATGCCAGTATCGTATAATTCTGCCTTACTGTTTTTCGAAAACTCAAAACTACTGGCCACAGAAAAGGTAACCAGTAAATATCCGCTATCATCTTTAAACCGGATATCATTTACCTTTCCCACACTAAATCCATTTATAGAAACCTGAGTACCGGGCTGAAGGCCCCCTACATTTTTATACACGGCATAGAAAGTCTTGCTGTCGTCAAAAAGGGGGGTGGATTTAAGATAGCTGAACCCTAGAATAAAAAGAAGGACTCCTCCAATAACAATGATACCTGTCTTAATTTCCCTGGATAGTTTCAAATGGTTTTTTTTAGGTTCTAAACAAAATTAGAAATATTTTGATAAGGCTGGCTATTATTCTTCCACGTATTTCAAGGCTTCCTCTAATGGAATACGTTTACCATCCTTATATGCTACAATAAAAGAGGTTGTGAATCCTTTCATATCGGCATTCGCCTTCAAAAGTTTTGCTCCCATGTACGAATCTGTATTCCCGTACATATACCTATACATCTTTTTAAAGGACTCTTTCGAGATTTTATTTAGTCCTTTAAATTCAGGAGAGTTTAAAGGCACAACCTTTGAACTGGCCATAAGTTGTACTTTGAAAGCCAACTTTACAGTTGGTTTTTTTGAAGTTTCTTTAGGTAAGATCACATCTCGTACTACCTCTTTATTTTCTTGTATTGTTTCCTTTGGAGGAGCTTTTTTGGGCGCTTCCTTTTCCACAACCACCTCGGCTAATATTTTGGGCTCGTTTTTAATTTCAGCAGATGGTTTCTTAATTTCCGCTTCCGCAACTGATTTTTCCCCTGTATCTGGTGTAGCCTCATTCGGTATATTAGTTCCTGCGATATTATCCGGAATAGATTTTTTATAATTAAGGATAGCCTCAGCTATGGCAGCCCCCATTGAGGCCTGTCCATTCCTTGAGTTAAGGAACAATCCTTCTGCCTTATTGGTTAAAAATCCGGTTTCAATAAGAACACTTGGCATAAAGGTTTGATGCAAAACAATAAAACCGGCTTGTTTTACTTTTCGATCGTTTCGTTTTAATTTTTT
>CBDUCK010000194.1:0-5133 GCA_965365635.1 uncultured Muriicola sp. | reverse complement strand
GGGAACAAGGTGCCGGAACTTATGATGCTATTCTTCACAAGACCTGGGACCACGTATTTGTTTCTGGTAATCAACTTAAAAAATCAATTGAAATTGCTCCTTACAAGTATAAAATGATTAGGGGAATCGATTTTTATGAGACCTTCTTGAATAGAATTAAAACCTATCCCAACGTGGTCTTTTCACAGGAAACCGTAGTTGAAATTATTGATCATGAAAATAACAATGTAAAAATTAGTACAGACCAGCATACCTATGAAGCAATACAGGTGTTTGATAGTCGCTTCCATTATAAGAAAATTCAACAGTCTCCCAAATATCCAATATTACAACAGCACTTTATAGGATGGTTCATAAAAACAGAAGAACCCATATTTAATGACTCGCAAGCCACATTCATGGATTTTTCCCTAGAACAGAAAGGAAATACCCGGTTTATGTATGTGTTACCTTTTTCCAGGACGGAAGCTTTGGTAGAATACACCTTGTTTTCTTCTACTCCACTACCCGAATCCGAGTATGAAAAGGCGATTACAGACTATATGGGCACACACTTTAATTACACTAATTATACCGTTTTAGGAAAAGAAAAGGGTAGTATCCCTATGACTTGTATTGATTTTACTCAAGCTAATTCAACCAGAGTATTTCACATTGGGACCGCCGGTGGCTGGAGTAAACCCAGTACGGGATTTACATTTAGAAATACCACCAAGAAAAGTAAGCTCTTAATAGAATTCTTAAAGACCCATAAACCGCTATCGCAGTTCAATAAAAGAAATCGTTTTTGGTATTATGATCTTCTTTTGTTAAATATCCTATACAGAGAAAATCATTTAGGACAATCTATTTTTGAATCGCTTTTCAAAAAAAGAAGTCCTCAATTGGTCTTTAAATTTCTAGATGAGGAAACTACCTTGTATGAAGATATCCGAATTATGATGGCGCCTAAGCCCATTCCTTTCGTGAAATCTTTTTTAAGACACTTATACTGGGCACTTACCATGCGTAAAAAAAAATGGCACTAAGACGTGCCATATTCCTACCGGTTAACCAAGGCTGTGTTATACGCTTCTTCCCATTAATTCCTCACCAAACTTTCTAAAAACTGCTTTTTTATCCTCAGGAACATCCAGGAGTTCAAGATTATTAAATGCTTGCTCTGTATACTTTTTAATAGCCATTCTCGTGTGCTCCGATGCCCCGGATATCTGATAGATTTCCTTAACCCGCTTTATTTTTTGACCACTATTGCCAGGCTGAATAGAAAACAAATCTATCAACTCTTTAGTTGTTTTCGTATCCCCCAATTCCAGGGATTTTAAATATAAATAAGTCTTTTTATTTTCAATAATATCGCCTCCTACTTGTTTGCCAAAAGTCTTTGGGTCCCCAAAGGCGTCTAAAAAATCGTCTTGTAACTGAAAGGCAATCCCCAAATTTAATCCAAAGGCATAAATGGCCTCCTGGTCTTGTTGGGGTGCCTTACCAATTATGGCACCCATTTTCATAGCAGTGGCTACCAATACAGCGGTTTTAAATTCTATCATTTTTAAATACTCGGGGATGGTAACATCATCCCGGGTTTCAAAATCTACATCATATTGCTGCCCCTCGCAAACTTCCATGGCCGTTCTACTGAAAAGCATCATTAATTTTTTAAAAACGGGCTCTTTATAAGATTCCAACAACCGATATGCTTCAATCAGCATGGCATCCCCGGACAAAATTCCGGTATTTACATCCCATTTTTTATGAACTGTACGCTTGCCACGTCGTAAAGGAGCGGCATCCATAATATCATCATGAACCAGTGAAAAATTATGAAAAACCTCAATCGCCAAGGCAGCATCTAGCGCCTGTTTGTAAGAACCATTAAATAGGTCGGCGGCCATTAAAGCAAGTACCGGCCGTAACCGTTTACCTCCCAAGCCAATAATATAGGCCATAGGCTCATAAAGATTTACAGGCTCCCTGGTCTGTATCTTCTCATGGAGGTATTCACTAAACTTTTCCTGGTAATATGATACCGTTTGCATTGCGAATTTTTTTTCAAAAATACATGAAAACAATACACGAGAAAGTAGTGGCAACAAAATCTCCTCCGGAAGACTTTACTTAGGGCTATTGTTAAAAAAATGTAAAACTTAGGAAACTTTTAATGTTTTTAAAGTTTCCTCCTGTATATTTGCCAGATCATGAGAGAAAAAATACTTCAAAGAGCAACCGACCTATTCCTAACCCTGGGATTTAAAAGTGTGACTATGGATGATCTTGCCAGCGAAATGGGAATCTCCAAAAAAACAATCTATACCCATTTTAAAAACAAAACCCAGCTAGTAGAAGATTGTACTTTGAGTCTTTTTGATGCTATTTCGCAGGGAATCGACTTTATATGTAGCCAAGGCAAAAACCCAATAGAAGAACTTTATGAAATAAAAAAGTTTGCCATGAAACATCTTAAGGATGAAAAGGCCTCTCCGCAATATCAGTTACAGAAATACTATCCTAAAATTCATACTACCTTAAAACATAAGCAATTTGAACTAATGAAAGATTGCGTAGTAGACAATGTACGGAGAGGTATAGAATTAGGTATCTATCGACCTACTTTAAATATCAATTTTGTAGCTAGAATATATTTTTCGGGTGTAACCAGTATTAAAGATCATACATTATTTCCCCTGGAAGAATTTCCAATTACCCGGTTAATAGACGATTATTTGGAGTATCATCTTAGAGGTATTGTAACACCAGACGGAAGAAAGATATTAAATGAAATTATCAATTCTAATCACGAATAAATGAGAAAATATTGCTTCTTATTCTTTATAACCCTTGTACCTATGGTCGTGGTTTCTCAGGAAACGAAAACCGCATATACCCTAGATGAGGCGATTGCCTATGCTCTTGAAAATAATTACAGTGCCCTGAATGCCGAGCGCGATATTATAGATGCAAAAAAGCAGAAATGGGAAACAATTGCTGAAGGTCTCCCGCAAATTAGTGGCGAGGTAAGTTATCAAAATCAGTTAAAACAACCCGTTTCGCTGATCCCCGCAGAATTTTTTGGGGGACAACCCGGGGAATTTCAGCCTATCATATTTGGACAACCCCAACAGGCATCTGCCACCGCAACGCTGCGTCAGCAAATATTTGATGGTTCTTATATTGTAGGGGTACAGGCTACCAAAGCATTTCTAAGTTATAGTCAGAATAACAAAGAAAAGACGCAACAGGAAGTGCGCACATCTGTGGTGGAAGCATACGGCAATGTTTTACTGGCAAAAGAATCTGTTCTGATTCTTGAAAAAAATAAGAAAACATTGGAAAAAAATCTTTTTGAAACTCAAAAGCTATACGAAAATGGACTTGCTGATGAAGAAAGTGTGGAACAACTTCAAATTACGTTCTTTTCTATTGAAAGCCAATTGAAAAATGCCAAACGGCTTCAGGACATTACATTGAAGATGCTCAATTTAATGATGGGACTCCCTATAGAAACTCCTACGCAGCTCAAAGAAGATTTAGACGACCTGGCCCTGGAGAAAGTAGATCCGGGGTTTTTAGAAACCCCTTTCAATATTGAAAATAACGTTGATTTTAAATTGGTAACTAATTTAAATCAGCAGCGCTTTTATGAATTAAAGTTAGCTAAGAGCAGGGCATTACCCACATTAAATGCTTTTATAAACTACGGAAGTTCTGCATTTAGTGATTCTTTTAATTTTTTCGATGGGGATCAACAGTGGTTTGATTCATCTATTTTAGGCTTTGATCTGAGCATTCCTCTTTTTAGTTCCTTTAAAAGAAATGCCAGCACGCAACGGGCCAGGATAGCCCTCGAAAAAGCGAAAACTGAACTTTCAGAGGCCCAGGAACGCATACGATTACAATTAGAAAAAGCAAAAAGCGATTATATTCTTGCCATTGAGGAATATGCGACCACAAAACAGAACTTACTCCTGGCCGAGCGTATTGAAAACAAAAATCAAATTAAATATCAGGAGGGCCTAGCTACCAGTTTTGAATTACGGCAGGCGCAAACTCAATTATACAGTGCACAACAGCAATATTTACAATCTATGGTTGATGTAATCAATACAAAAACCAACTTAGAAGTGATCACCAACAATTAGAAATTATTACAATAGCAAATCAGTATTTTACTATGAAAAAGATTATTCCCACACTCATACTATTCTTGGCACTTGTATCGTGTCGAGAAAATAACACTGCTTCTTTTGATAGCGTTATTGCAAGCGGAGATGTTAATGAACTCCGATCTAAAAAAACGCAACTTTCAGAACAGCTGAATACGCTAAACGATCAGGTCAAAACGTTAGATTCCGTTATCGCTTCCATAGATAAAAATGAACGACTTCCTCTGGTGACCACCTTTCAGGTGAACACTCAAAAATTTGAGCATTATCTGGAGTTACAAGGGAGCGTAGCTACCAAGCAAAATGTGCTTATCTACCCGGAAATGGCAGGCACCTTGCAAAGAGTTTATGTGAAAGAAGGTGATAAGGTTAAAAAAGGTCAATTACTGGCTACCATAGATGACGGGGGAATGACCAACCAGGTAGCACAACTAAGAACCCAGGCTGCGTTGGCCAAAACAACATTTGAACGTCAAAAGAGACTCTGGGATCAAAAAATTGGTTCCGAAATTCAGTTTTTACAGGCCAAAACAAATTATGAGGCATTCCAAAGTAACGTACAGCAAGCGGAAAGCCAGTTACAAAAATCCTCTGTTAGAGCTCCATTCTCTGGCATTATAGATAATGTCATCAAAGATCAGGGTACAGTAGTTTCTCCAGGACCCGGATCAGAGATATTTCGCATTGTGAACCTATCGGATATGTACATTACAGTAGATGTTCCCGAAACCTATATTGGAAGTATTTCTGTTGGCAGTAAAGCCTCCGTATTTTTCCCTGTTTTGGGGGACACTATCACAACGAAAATAAGACAGTCTGGAAATTTTATAAATCCCAGCAACCGTTCTTTTAGTGTAGAAATACCGGTTCCTAATAAGGAAGGGAAAATTAAGCCTAATCTTACGGCAAGGGTAAGTATTAATGATTACTCTAATACCGCTGCCCTACTAATTCCACAAAGTGTTATTTC
>CBDUCK010000193.1:0-5134 GCA_965365635.1 uncultured Muriicola sp. | reverse complement strand
ATTTTAAAAGGGCTTTGTGGAGTTATTACAAACCATACTTCATCCAAATCCGAAAATTCTACCATATGATTGGCAATCACCAAATGGCCTATGTGGATAGGATTGAAGGTGCCGAAAAAGAGTCCGATTTTTTTCATTTTGTGATCTTGTAGAGATCTAGTTATAACATGGAATAGGGTTTGTGTAATTGGTATTTGTAATTCGTTTACATTGCTGACTTGTCCTCTTCAAAAGAAGGTGTAACTCCTACATAATCTGCAACCATTTTATGGGCTTCTTTCAACGCCTCATCCAAATCGTAGTTTTTAATAACCTTGTCAAATTGTGGTGCAGTTGCTAATTCTACAGAAGCTTTTGCAATACGCATATTAATTTTTTCGTCACTTTCTGTACTTCGTTTTTTCAGCCGAATTTTTAGCTCATCCACACTGGGAGGTTTAACAAAAACAGCAAGCGTAACTTCAGGGTATTTCTTTTTAATTCGCAATCCACCGGCAACGTCTATATCAAAAATTACATTCTTTCCTTCTGCCCAAAGTCGTTCTACTTCACTTTTAAGCGTTCCATAAAAATTATCACGGTATACCTCTTCCCATTCTAAAAAATCATCATTTTTAATGTGTGCTTTAAATTCGGGGAGCGACATAAAATAGTAATGGATTCCATCTTTTTCCTCTCCTCGGCTTTCGCGGGAAGTAGCAGAAACAGAAAAAGCCAAATTTAATTCGGGCTGCTTTAACAAGTGTTGTACAATGGTTGTCTTCCCACTACCAGAGGGGGCCGAGAATATAATAAGTTTCCCTCCCTGTTTCACAGTACATTAAGCATTTGTTCCTTTATTTTTTCGAGTTCATCCTTCATTTGCACTACCAGCTGCTGCATCGGAGCATAATTGGCTTTAGAACCAATCGTGTTTATTTCCCTCCCTATTTCCTGACTTATAAAACCTAGTTTTTTGCCATTGGAGTCCGCTGATTCTAACGTGGTCTTAAAATATTCCAAATGATTCGCCAGTCTAACTTTTTCTTCGGTAATATCGAACTTCTCCAAATAATATATAAGTTCTTGCTCAAATCGGTTCGCATCTACCTCTGCCTTAAGATCGGCCACCGCCTTTTCTAATCGTGCTCGTATTCCGTCAATACGTTCCGGATCCATCTGAACCACCTGTTCCAAGAGCGTACTAAGATTTCGTAAACGAGCCAGAAAGTCTTTTTCCAAAACACTCCCCTCTTCTGAACGGAAGATGTTTATTTCACTTAAAGCCGCGATCAATGCCTGCTGAATAGCTTTGTATTCTTCTGGGTCTATGTCATCTCGTTCTGTCTTTAACGTATCGGGTAAGCGCAAAGCCATCTCCATTAAATGTATATCATCTCCATTTGCAATATCTCGTAACTGCTTCATGTACTGCCGCACCACTCCTTCGTTTACCTTGGAGGATGATTCGTCGCCGGTAATCTCTACATATAGATTAAAGTCTATTTTCCCCCTAACCAAGGAACTGGCGATGGTTTTTCGCAGTTCCAATTCCTTTTCGCGGTAAGTCGATGGCATTCTGGCATTAAGGTCTAACGACTTACTGTTTAGTGACTTTAACTCTACTGTTATTTTTTTTGAAGGAAGCTGTATAACATGCTTCCCAAATCCTGTCATGGATTGGATCATATTGTGTTTAATATTTCGCTAAAGGTAATTAAAATCCAGAGGGCTTTTCTACCCGGCTTAACTATTCATTACAATTCCCGTATCCAAATATTGCGATAGCTCACCCTACTATTATCCCCATGGTCCTGGAGTCGTAACGGTCCTTTCCCATGAGGTGGATTCTTAGGCCATCCTTCATACGGAGTAGTCCCTTTTATCTCAACATGGTCCTGCACCAATACACCATTATGAATTACGGTGATATCCGCAGATGTTATTTTATCTCCATTTTCATTAAATTCCGGAGCATGATATATAATATCATAAGTGTTCCATTGACCACTGGGGACAGAAGCTTTGGCCAATGGCACATGCTGTTTATAAATAGATGCTACTTGCCCGTTTACATAGGTGTCATTGTTATTGTTGTCTAGTACCTGAACTTCATACAGGCCCTGAAGAAAAACACCACTATTTGCCCTGCTCTGACCTTCCCCATTGATATCTGCCGGAGAACGCCATTCTATATGCAGCTGTACATCGCCAAAATTTCGTTTGGTTCTAATATCCCCCACCCTATCTTTTACGGTCATGCTACCATCGTCATTTAAATGCCAGCTTACTTCTGTACTGTCATTAAGCATTATCCATTCATCGAAGTTGCTCCCGTCGAACAAAACAATGGCATCGCTGGGAGCCCCATTTTGAGCATAGGGAGTTACGGTTGGGGGTACTGGTTCGTACCATTCTGTATCTTCCGGATTTGTAGGCTCTACCCCTGTGTATTCCTCATAAGTTATAATTTGGTTAGTGGTTTCAAAATCATCTGATGTACTCTCTTCCATACGCTGGTTGCATGATGCTATTAACACCGCTACAATTCCAAATAACAGTATCCTCATAAGTCTATAACTCCTTAATCTTAATATTTCTATAACCAATACTGATTTTTTCGCCATGATCCTGGAGCGCTATCTTACCGGTTTTGTGTTTTCCAAAATCTTCCCAATCTGCAAATTTTGAATTCGCTACCATGGTTGCCCATCCTTCCCCAACAACAGGAAATTCAACCACTTTTATGCCATTAAGCACTACAATGCCTTCATTGGTTTTATGATTAATTGTGATCTCATACGTATTCCATTCCCCGATAGGTTTTACCACATCTTCAGATGGTGCTATCATATCGTAAAGCGCCCCAGCCTGGTGGGTTGTGCCATTTTTTGCATCGGGGTGATTAATATTATCTAGCACCTGTATTTCGGGGCCGGTGTAGTAGGGTTCAATATATTTTGGATCTTCAACAACCCCCCACATAATACCACTGTTGGCTCCTTCTGTAACCATCCATTCTATGGATAAGACAAAATCTGTATACTCTTTGTCTGTCACCATATTAAACCTGTTGCCATCCGTTCTTACATCATCGGGGCGCAAAATCATCGCGCCATCTTCGAGCTGCCATGCGGCAGGCACTTCTTTGCCCGGATACACATGCCATCCATCAAAGGAAGTGCCATCGAACAACACTGTCCATTCGTCCTGCTCCATTTGCTGACCTTCTTCTTTTGCCGACATCTCTGTAGTTGTTTCGCTGGTTGATTTTTCTTCTTTTCCTTTACAACTACTAATAACCACCGTAGCTGCAATCATGAGAATCATAATTTTTTTCATGTGTATCTATTTAAATTCCTAATATTTTTTTAAGCATGTCTTTATCAATAGTTCCGCCGGCAAAATCATCAAATGTTTTTTCTGTGGCTTCAATAATATGGTCCTTTATGAATTTGGCTCCTTCTCTAGCCCCCTGCTCCGGGCTTTTAATACAACATTCCCATTCCATAACCGCCCATACATCGCACCCGTACTGCGTTAATTTTGAAAATATGGTTTTAAAATCGATCTGTCCGTCACCCAAAGAACGGTAACGGCCGGCGCGGTCTCCCCAATCATTATACCCTCCAAATGCTCCTTACTTTCCTGTTGGATTAAACTCGGAATCCTTTACGTGGAACGATTTAATAAACTCATGATAATGATCTATGTAGGTGATATAATCTAATTGCTGTAATACAAAATGGCTTGGGTCATACAAGATGTTAACCCGTTTGTGATTACCGGTAGCCTTCAGGAAACGCTCAAACGTATCCCCATCGTGCAGGTCCTCGCCGGGATGTATCTCATAACAAACATCTACTCCTTCATTGTCAAAATGATCTAGTATAGGCATCCATCTTTTGGCCAATTCCTTAAACCCCATTTCTACTAATCCGGGTGGCCGCTGTGGCCATGGATGCCAGGTGTGCCATAATAATGCTCCTGAAAAAGTTGCATGGGCCGTTATCCCCAGCCTTCTGCTAGCTGTTGCTGCCTTTTTTACTACATCTACTGCCCATTCTGTACGCGCTTTGGGGTTGTTCCTTACCCTGTCTGGGGCAAAATTATCGAACATAAGATCGTATGCGGGGTTTACTGCCACCAACTGACCTTGCAAATGGGTGGAGAGTTCGGTTATCTCCAGCCCGAAGGAATTTACCTTCCCTTTTAATTCATCACAATAATCCTGACTTTCTGCTGCCTTATCTATGTCTATTAGAAAATGCTCCCAGGTTGGGATTTGAATACCTTTATAGCCCAAATCTGCAGCCCATTGGCACATCCCTTCCAGTGTGTTGAACGGGGTCTTTTTGTCTACAAATTGAGCCAAAAAAACCGCGGGTCCTTTTATTGTTTTCATTCGAAACGATTAAAATATTATTGATATTCTCATTTTGGTTCCTTTCAGAATTTAACCCTATATTTATTAGATGATTCTATACATCTGAGACGCTCTTGTGGAACGTTATAAATATAGGAAATACGATAGAATTAAATGAAAAATAGCCAAGACAATCTAGAAAAATACTACGATGCTATTGTGGTCGGAACAGGAATTACAGGAGGTTGGGCTGCAAAAGAACTTTGTGAAAAAGGACTTAAAACCTTGGTGCTCGATAGGGGACGCATGGTAAAGCACCAGGAAGACTATCCCACGATGAAGAAAGACCCTTGGGACTTGCCAAATAACAACGAGTTAGGCAGGGAAGATAAAAAGAACTACCCCAAACAATCGCGGGTTGGGTGGGCGCCAAAAGAAGATGTAAAACACTTTTTTGTAAACGATCTGGAACACCCTTATCAGGAAACAAAACGTTTCGACTGGATTCGTGGGTATCATGTTGGAGGGCGATCCCTTACCTGGGGCCGTCAGAGCTATCGCTGGAGCAATCTAGATTTTGAAGCCAATCTCAAAGAAGGGATCGCAGTTGACTGGCCGGTGCGATATAAAGATATTGCCCCCTGGTACGATAAAGTGGAAACCTATATAGGGGTGAGTGGTGAAAAACTTGGATTGCAACAACTACCCGATGGTCAATTTCAACCCCCAATGGATCTTACATGTCCGGAAGAAGATCTTAAAAAAGTGATGGCCGAAAAGTTTGAAGAT
>CBDUCK010000192.1:0-5180 GCA_965365635.1 uncultured Muriicola sp. | reverse complement strand
GGATTAGTGGGCATATAAGTTATACTCCGTAACAGTATAGTTATTTAGTTATCCTGGCCCATTCAGGGAACACACCCTCCGTAATATCAAATATGGCGGTGCCCAGATAATAGGTGATCACAGAAACCAGAATAATCCCAATGATATTCAGGATAAAACCGGTTTTTGCCATTTGAATCACACTAATGCGCTTACTGCCAAACACAATAGCATTGGGGGGAGTGGCTACCGGCAGCATAAAAGCGAGCGATCCGGCAATGGTAGCCGGCAGCATAAACAGCAATGGATTGGTTTCAATACTTACTGCCAGACCTGCCAGGATAGGAAGCAGGGTTTCCACGGTTGCTGTATTGGAAGTTACCTCCGTAAGGAAGGTTACTAAAAGACTAATACAGATGATTAGTACGATGGGGTGCATATCTTTCAGCCATATCAATTGCTGTCCAAACCAAAGAGATAACCCCGATTCTTTAAACCCGCTGGCCAACGCAAACCCTCCACCAAATAGCAGAATAATTTCCCATGGTATTTCTTCTGCAGCCTTCCAATCCATTAAAAAGGTGCCAGGGGAAGTTTTTGACGGGATTATAAAAAGTAAGACCGCTACAAATATGGCAACCGTACCATCGTTAAAGAATTCGGGCTGATTAAACCAGTTAGACCATCCGGGGATTCGAAAAGCCCCAATAACAATATCTGCCCGGAAAAACCATAGTACAGCCAAGCTCACAAAGGCTATTAAAAGAGCTTTTTCTTCAAATGTTTTAACACCCAGCCTTAAATACTCATGTGAGATCTCCTTCCGGCTTAAACTCTTCAACTTATTCTTCCGTCCTATAAACACGAAGTACAGATAACCAAATAGCACAACAAATAATATCAGGGTAATAGGGAAGGCATAAAAAAACCAGGTAGCAAATGAAATTTCGGGTGCATTGGGAAAATAGATGTAAAATATCCTGGCAAACGATAGGTTAGGGGGTGTGCCAACCAGGGTGGCAACCCCTCCAATAGAAGCGCTGTAGGCGATGCTCAACAGCAGGCCCACTGCAAAATGCTTTACCAGCGCTTTGCCATTTATCTCTTCAAGCTTGGTGATAATTGACAATAGGATTGGCACCATAAGCATTGCTGTGGCAGTATTGGAAATCCACATAGACAAAAAAGCGGTAGCAAACATAAAACCCAATAATATCCGCGAAGGGCTACTGCCAATTATTTTCAGGATCTTTAGGGCAATCCTTTTATGTAGTCCCCATTTCTGAATAGCCAGAGCCACAAGGAACCCTCCAATAAAAAGAAAAATTACATGATTGAAATAGGTAGCAGACACATCCCTTCCGTTCATAATTCCAAATGCAGGAAAAAGCACAATAGGTAATAAAGAGGTAATTGCCAGGGGTACAATCTCTGTCACCCACCAGATGGCCATGAGTACTGCAACGGCAAGGGTATAGGTAAGAGCAGGGTTGTCTGGGTCTAGTTCAACAAAAAGAATTAGATACGCAGAGAACAAAGGAGCCAGAAAAAACAGGACATAGCGCAAGACTTTGGCAGGATTCTCTGCAATATATCTTCTTCCTGTTGGCATAAATTATGTCTATTGACTTAATAGTATTCATAACACGCCCAATACCTGATTCCTATAAATGTAAGGATAATTCTTATCCTTAGAAAAGGAAATCAGCGTTAACCAATCGAAAAATTCTAAGGGGTAACCTCGTTGAGACTATCTAGCTCTTTTCTGTAGCGTAAAATCATAAAACTGTCTAATTCTTGGCCAATGCTATCTCGCATATACCGCCAGTTCCTAGAATTCATTTTTATGGTATGGTTCCTTATTTTATTAAACCTATCCATATTAAAACGATTGGCCTTCCAGGCGGCTTCCGTACTTTCCTGATGCTTTAGATCCTGAAGAAATATCCCAACCCCAAAGCCGGCGATGACCAGGATCAGAATAACTATAAACTTTTTCTTTGTTTTCATCAAAATCAACTTTTTGTATACGTAACCTACTAAACTGATCTATAGTATATTAATTCAAAAATAGTGTTTTATTTTTCCGTCTGAAATCATATCAGACAAAGTGGTTCTAAATGAGGATGTCCCGGTCAGAACAACACTTATGTATTAAACAAGATGAATAATGAAGTAGTGAAGAAAGGGCTCTTTATAATTCAGCAGAAATGGTTCTGCATTCTTACTCTCTTCCGTTTTGTTCGGCGAAACTTTCTGCTTGTCTGTATATGCTATTAAACTTAGGCCAGACTTGGTATCATAACAGAAAGACCTATTACATTGCCCATACAGCAACCTTATAATCTTATTTAGCCCCTTTCTCTTTTTAAAGTTTCTTTACATATCCAAAGACCATTTTTTTGAATTCCTTGAAATCGCTGGTAAAATTTTCCATACGCTCGTGGAGTTTTCTATGTTGGTCACGGTAATTTCCATCGGACAGTCCCGTTTCCTGCTTTTCCAGGCGGGCCAGTAGTTTTTCGTGTGCTATAATGTCATCGGCCAGATAGTCGAACAGGTTTTCGTGGATTTTATCCAAATTCTTCAGCATTTTGCCATATTCCGATTCTTTGGTTTCCTTTTTATTTAAAATGTTGGCAAAGAAACGGGTCTCGTCTTTCCAAAAAGCGATGGTATCTTGCCATTCAAGGCTCTCTTGATGCAGTACATTAAGTCCGGCACCCAATAAAAGGGCTGTTTTTGGATTGGATGTTGTTGTATTCATGATGTTTTATTTTATTAATTATCAATAATGTGCCTGTTGAAAAAACTGGTTTCCAGTGTTTTGCGGGCATTTTCCAAAAGTTGTTGTACTTCTTGAAGGCTCTGGTTTCGTATCACAGCTATTTCCTCCATAGTAAAATGGTACTCCGTGGCCAGTTCAAAGACTGTTCGCATAGGCAGGGGTAAATGATACAATACCATATCGGCATGTTTTCTGATATTTTCCTGCCCCCATTCTTTGTCGAGTTTGGCAATCATTTCATTATTAGTGCCTTCAACAAAAACATGGTTGAGTACATAATTGTTCTTCCCGTAGGAAATATCGTCGAGTTCTTCCATCATGACCAGATCGCCGTCGCCGTCGGCACTGAATTTTTCAATCATTTCATCCCACTCCGGTCGTGAAAAATCGTCAATATTTTCAAAAAATATCTCATTAAACTCCTCGTCAACCATCGTATCTTCTAATAATTCATCTGCTTTTTTGAACAGCCACAGATAAAAGTTTTCCTTGTTCTTTACTTCTCCAAAATGGTCATAGACTTCAATAAATAGTTGGTCTATAAAATCATTGGCGTTGTATTTTCCCCTTGGGAGCTTTCCTTTAGACAGGGCTGTATTTAGGCGCTTTGTTATGTAGCGTTTTACCTGGGGCAGGTCTTTGTTTAACAACCTATTGAATGCGGAGGTATCTCCCTCCTTTCTGAATTTTTTTAGATCGTGAAAGGTGCTCGCTACGAAAATGTGGAATTCTTTTTGGTTTTTATAGTCGATCGTTTTTTGCATGATTTCGATGGTATTTTATGTTTAGCTTAAAAATGCAAACTTCTTCTGACGGGTAAAATGACGTACATCAGTCATGGCCGTTTTTTTTGAGTGATGGATAGCTATATGTTAAATCACTTTGGATATGATTTGTGTCATTTTGGAATTTAAGTGGTAGGCCTACTTTAACGCAAATTAATTTTTAAACGAAACATATTTCCTTCCTCAGGGAAAAAAATAAGAAAATCGAATTATTATGAAAACAGATGCACAGATTAAACAAGAAGTTTTAGACGAACTGGTATTTCAGCCTAATGTCGACGAAATCCAGATTGGGGTAATTGTTGAAGATGGGGTAGTAACCTTAACAGGATTTGTTGACGATTTCCAGAAAAAAGTGGCGGCAGAAAAAGTGGCAAATAGCGTGGAAGGAGTTAAGGCGGTTGCCGTGGATATTGAAGTTAAGTATGGTGATGAGTATAAAAAAACCAGTAAGGAAATAGCCAAAGCGGCAGTAGTTGCCCTGGAGAATAACGCTTCTGTTTCCAAAGAAAAAGTTAAGGTAAAAGTAGAACATGGCCTTGTTTATTTAACAGGTCAACTGCCTTATGCCTATCAAAAAAAAGCGGCCAAACGCGTTGTTGAAGATTTATTAGGCGTTGAGGGCGTCATCAACAATATAGAAATTGCACCAACGGTGGCACCGTCCAATATACAGGAAGAAATCAAAAGAACTCTGGAACATTCCGCGGATCTCGAAGCCGAAGGTATACGGGTACAGGTAGATGGGCATGTAGTACAATTAAAAGGCAGGGTACATTCTTATATGGAGAAGGATTTAGCCGAAAAGGCAGCTTACAAGGTGAAGGGAGTCACTAAGGTGCAAAACGACATCGTTGTACAAATATATCCTGAGTTTGCCTAGGAAGTTTATTTATTCTATCCTAAGATGACCAGTGGGATACCCTATTCTCAAAAGGGTAAGTTCCTGGATATTGTTATTGAAGGTAATTCTAAGTTTGTCCTGTGCGCTATAGACAAGTTTTTTGTTGAGGTGGAATGGAATATTGAAAAGGAAAAGATCGTTGGTAAGGGAGGGTTTAAATGGGATGATACCCTGGATAGGTATGGTAATGTTTCTAAGGAGATTTAAATAAAAATCTCCCCAAAAAGATGAGGAGACTTTAGTATTTTAAATAAACCCAATCTTATTCCGTACAGTTTGTGAAGTTAGGTTTGGGTTGTGTCCAGGATGTATTAGCACTAAAACCAAAACAATCAGAGACATTACTTACGTTCCATCCACTTAAATCTTGGTTAAATTGAGAAGCAAAGAACATCTCTCTCATAGCAGTAACTCTGCTGACATCCCAATTTCCAATAGGTTGATTGAAAATCGATTGACTAAAAACACTAGTCATGCTAATAACATTTCCCACATTCCATGAACTAATATCCTGGTTAAATATAGAATTAGAAAACATATTATCCATATCGGTAACGCCGCTCACGTTCCAAGAACTTATATCTTGGTTGAAAAGAGAAGAAAAGAACATCCCACTCATATCAGTAACATTACTCACATTCCAAACACCTATTGCCTGATTAAATATGGAGTTAGCAAACATCCCACTCATATCCGTAACGTTACTCACGTCCCAGGAACTTAT
>CBDUCK010000191.1:0-5208 GCA_965365635.1 uncultured Muriicola sp. | reverse complement strand
CCATAGCGCGGTTAGAACTTGCCGACGAAGGATGTGTCACATATATATTGATGGTAATCATCTAATAGCAAACCCAGGGAACTGAATTACACTATGAAAATTAATAGAAGACGTTTTGTAATTACGTTTTTTTTGGGATTTATAGGGTTTCTTTTTCTAGATGCCTTTTGGATAGAAAAATACATTGTTCGCTGGCATAGATATGATTTGGCGGATTCGGCCGCAGATCCAATTAAGGTTATTCAATTAACCGATCTCCATATTCGTGAAATTAAACCGTATCATTCATGGATCACCAAACGAATCAACAAAGAACAACCCGACCTTCTTTTCTTTACAGGCGACTCCATTAATAGAACACATCAACTGCCCCTTTTGGAATCGTTCATTTCGGGCATCGATAAAAGTATTCCAAAAGTAGTAATCATGGGGAATAAGGAATACGATGGTGGCATTACCCCAGCCATGTATGTTGACTTATTTAAGAAGTTTAACGGTATAGTTTTGGTGAATGAAGCTTTTCTGTTTGAAAAAGGGAAAAGAAAAATTAATATTGTAGGTATCGATGATTTGGTTCGTGGCAACCCCAATTATGAGTTAGCCATTGAAAATCTGGATGCGGGTGTTGACACAATTATTTTAAACCATTGTCCCGAATATCGAGATAAAATAGACCAATTAAATACCGTCCTGCAAGTAAATATAAAACTTATACTTAGCGGACATACCCATGGGGGGCAAATACAATTTTTAGGAAAGGAGTTTTATAAACCTGGTGGAAGTGGTAGGTATCTTAATGGTTGGTATGAAAGCGATCAATCTAAAATGTATGTATCCAAGGGCATAGGAACCAGTTACTTACCGATACGGTTTGGTGCAAGGGCTGAAGCCCCTATCTTTTATATGTAACTGCTAAGAACGCGAATGAAGGGCTATTCTGTTTCCTTCGGTATCTATAAAAACCGCCATAAACCCCACATCATCACTTATAAGTGTTTTCTTTTGAATTATTCTCCCTCCTGCAGCTGCTATCTTTCCCAAGTTGTACGAAACATCTTTACAGGAAAAATAAAGTAAAGGACCTTTTGTTTCACTTGGTTGATATGATGCTGCATGCTGCACCAAAGAGCCAGATGATCCCATTTTATTTTCTGCAAAGGGAAACCAACCCATTAGCAATCCATTAAAATTTTGAACCTGGATGTCGATATCAAACACTTTATCGTAAAATTTCTTGGCCCTGTCCATTTCCAGTACGGGAATCTCGAACCAGCCTACCATATTAGATTCCATAACCTTCATTTATTAGATTCCAGTTGAGATTTTAAAGAACTCAACCCTTCTTCAAAATCTTTTCCCACCATTTTATCCATACTCATAAAAAGCATCATAATACTCATTGGAAATTTATTCTTCCCTTTAAATCCCCATTTGACTCTTGTAGTATTCTCAGAACTTTCTTCCACTTCCAAATAACAGTCAGAGGTAGATTTCCATGGTTTTAAAAATCGTAGTTCACCTTCAATACGCTTCCCCTCTTCAATATGTGTAATTTCCTGCTCCCCTTCCCCTACTTCCTTATTCCCTTTCCAATGATAAACTACTCCTACTTCTCCATCGGTACCAGAATATTCTCGTACCATATTTGGGTCTTTCTTTGCCCATGGTGACCAGTCCTCCTGTTTCTTTAAATATTTTAAATACTCAAAAACCTCTTTTTTTGGTTTTGTAATTTCGACCATTCTAAACACATCATAAGATTTGGGAGCTATAAGTGTCAATAGCAATACAATTACTGCAAGAACAATAAAAATATAAAGAGCAGTATCCATTTGAATATCAATTAGTTGATTACTACTAAAGATACATAAATATTTAATTATCGGATAGAAACCTGGCGATAATCTTGTCGATATTCTTGATCGATTTTTTAGTCCATTCTAATTTTTTTATCCCCTTCTCCTCATGGCTTAGTTGCCAATTTAACGTTGATCTTCTCAATTTCTCCGTTAGATCTTGTAAGATGATAGCAGCCGCAACAGAAACATTTAAACTTTCTGTAAAACCTACCATTGGAATTTTTAAAAAGCCATCCGCTTCTCTCATTGCCAATTCACTTAACCCTTCTTTTTCGGTGCCAAATAGTAAGGCCGTTTTACCAGTTATTTTAAATTCCCGACTACTAGTTGCTTCGTTATGCGGTGTTGTTGCTATAATAGTATAGCCTTCGGAACGAAGTTTTGAAAGACAGTTCATCGTTGTTTCATGTGTAATAAGGTCTACCCACTTTTGAGCTCCCATTGCAATTTTCTTGTCAAGGAGCTTGGCGTTTTCATTCTCCACAACATGTACAGTCTGAACTCCAAAAACTTCACAACTTCTAATCACTGCACTGGCATTATGCATATGATACACATCTTCCATGACCACCGTAAGGTAGTTCGTACGATTCGCCAGTACCTCATCGAATCGGTTCAATCGTTCCTGGGTAATAATAGTTTCCAAATACGATTGTAACGCAGCTTCTTCCATAACCCGAATATAATAAAAACGTATATTTAGTATCAATCGTCTGCATATGAAACAAAAAATTGTTGTGTTAACTGGTGCCGGAATGAGCGCTGACAGCGGAATAAAAACGTTTCGTGATGCCGGAGGCTTATGGGAAGGTCATGATGTCATGGAAGTTGCTTCTCCGGAAGGATTTCGCTCAAATCCCGCCCTGGTATTAGATTTTTACAATCAGCGAAGGCGACAATTATCTAAAGTGAAACCAAATGCAGGCCATATTTCTTTAGTGGCATTGGAAGCCCATTATGATGTACATATAATCACTCAAAATGTAGACGATTTGCACGAAAGAGCAGGAAGCAACAAAGTAATGCACTTGCATGGAGAGCTATTGAAAGTTAGAAGTACCGAAAATGAACATGACATTTACGAATGGAAAAAAGACCTTTTTATAGGTGATACCTGCGTAAAAGGACATCAATTACGTCCTCATATTGTTTGGTTCGGAGAAGCGGTTCCTCTCCTGGAAGAGGCGGCTGCCCTAACCTCTATGGCCGATATTATTCTAATCATCGGAACATCATTACAAGTGTATCCTGCGGCCGGACTCATGTATTATGCCGCCCCGGAAACACCAATATATTTTGTAGATCCCAAACCCAATATAGCGAAGTCCCCAGATTGGAACCTGCATATTATACCCAAAAGCGCAGCAAGTGGTGTTCCTATTTTGGTTCAAGACTTACTTCATAAAGTTCTCTAGTTTTTTTGGCCCATGCAATGATAGATTCTCTTTGTTCCTTCGTTAGGCGTGCTTCTTCATGGGTCCATGTGTATTCATTCAACGGCATTTCCATATCTTCTACCATCTCAATCACTTCCTCGAGTTTATGATCTTTCTTTTTTACACTGTAGGATTCCCATTCCGAGAAATTTAAATGTTTTATCCCATCATTTACATGGTTTGCCAACCAATAAGACACAGGAGCAACATTATTGTACCATGGGTAAACAGTGTTATTGCTATGACAATCATAACAAGCCTGTTTTAAGAGGGTTTCTAATTCTCGTTCAGGTTTGGTTTCGGTAATAAAAACCAAATCGTGTCCTTCTTCCGCTACATTCTTTTCAGGGCGATAAAATTGCATTGCAATAAATATCACTAATAATGCCAGGGCTATTTTCTTAATTATTTTCATGTTGAATTGATTAGATCGTAAAAATAAAATATAAAACTAGTAAACAAAGCATAGGTAAGGACCTTTTAGAAAATTCTCAGCACTGTTCTTATCTTAAACAGTCAGCTGTTTTTTTGCTAGAAACCGTTTAAATTTTGGATACCCAATTTTAGGAAGATCTGTTTCTTACCTATTTTTTAAACTGAAGAACTTATGGTTATCTTTGCACCTTTCTAAATTAACGTAACGCCCACAGTATGTCGTCAAACGAAATAAGAGCAATCTCCCCTATAGATGGCCGCTATAAAAGCAAAGTAGTTTCACTGGTAACTTTCTTTTCCGAGGAAGCGCTTATGAAGTATCGCGTTAAAGTAGAAATTGAATACTTTATTGCCCTGGCAGAATTACCGCTCCCGCAGTTAAAATCGGTTACTAAAGATAGATATGAAGATTTACGGGCTATTTACACACAATTTAATTCGGAGGATGCACTGGCCATTAAAGAAATTGAAAAAACAACCAATCACGATGTAAAAGCCGTTGAGTATTTTATCAAGGATAAATTTGAAATTCTTGGGTTGTCTTCTCAAAAAGAATTTATCCATTTTGGCCTTACGTCCCAGGATATAAATAACACCGCCATTCCGCTTTCATTGAAAGAAGCCATGAACGACGTGTATGTTCCTCAATACCAGAAGCTTCTGGAGACTTTGGAACAACTAGTTATTGAGTGGGATAGTATCCCAATGCTTGCCCGTACACATGGGCAACCAGCTTCTCCTACACGATTGGGTAAAGAAATCAACGTATTTACAACCCGACTTAAAGAACAGTTTAATTTATTAAATGATATCCCGTCTGCCGCAAAATTCGGGGGTGCCACAGGAAATTACAACGCGCATAAAGTTGCTTATCCTGAAGTGGATTGGAAAGATTTCGGAGGGCGATTTATCAACTCATTGGGATTGCATCATTCGTTTCCTACAACCCAAATAGAGCACTATGATCATATGGCCGCTTTATTTGATTGTCTTAAGAGGATAAACACCATCATCATAGATCTAAACAGAGATTTTTGGACCTATATTTCCATGGAGTACTTTAAGCAAAAAATAAAAAAGGGAGAAGTAGGCTCTTCGGCTATGCCACATAAAGTAAACCCTATAGATTTTGAAAACTCTGAAGGGAATTTAGGAATTGCTAATGCGCTGTTTGAACACTTGTCTGCCAAACTCCCAATATCGAGACTTCAACGAGATCTTACTGATAGTACTGTGTTACGGAATGTTGGAGTGCCGTTTGCTCATACACTTATTGCCATGCAAGCAACGATTAAAGGATTAAACAAATTGTTGCTTAATAAAGATAAGATTGAAAAAGATCTGGAAGCTAATTGGGCCGTGGTAGCAGAGGCTATACAAACCATTTTAAGAAGAGAAAAAGTATTCTATATCTCTTTAAAATTTGTCTAGGCCCCCAGTTTTTTACTTTATACTATATTTCTTTAAATAGCTCTTAA
>CBDUCK010000190.1:0-5271 GCA_965365635.1 uncultured Muriicola sp. | reverse complement strand
TTACGGGCGGAGTACCGATACGGCACCACTACTAGTACTGTACCATAACCTACGTAGCATGCACCGGTAACGGTATGCGAATTCCTTTTTTGCTATTTTCCTAGCTGAATTCATGGCATCGTCTTGAATATCTTGAATTATGTCCTCCGATAGGCTTTTTGATTCCAATTCTGCCAAGGAATATATTGAAACATAGTTTCTTCCTTTTTTAGTTTGATTGAAAGTCAATGAATGTCTAATAATAAAAGAGTATTCCTTGAGGTCTTTCCTTCCAAGAATATTTCTTGCAAACCAATTGGCGTTATTTTTTTTAAAATTATCCTGACGCCCATCCGTTTCAAATGCCGAATCTTCGATGATATCGTACTTGTTTTCTTCTAAGAAACTTATTATCTCACCAGTCAAATCATTGGGTTTAAGTACTCTTGGCAATGTATAAACATCTGTATAAACTGTATCTCTATTTTCTTCTCTTTGAGAGTAAAGAGAATGGGTCATAAAACAGAAGACAAAAAGAGTTATTAAAATTTTCATAATCGGCTGTTTAATATTATATAACCTTCTGGTAATGTACAATTTAAATACGAATGAATAAAATGAAAATAAGAATGAGTAATTTTATTTCTAAAGATTAGTTACTTCCGTTTTAATGTTGTTCAGAAAATTAGTCATCTTTTTAAGGGCCTCTTCAGTTTGATTACCAATGGCAACTCCTTGGGTGGCACGCACTCGGATTTGTGCTATAGCATTCTCGGCCCTTGTAATATTCTGTGGAGTCCAGGCTATTTTGTCCGTATTTCTGAGGAATACCAGTACATTTATGCGGCCGCTGGCCGAAAGTGTTTCAATCTTAGATGGCTCCAATAATAATACTGCTTGCTCTACCGCAGCAGGATTTGCTCTGTAATTTTGTATAAGGTTTTCCACAGCATCAAGCCGAGTTTCTTTTACAGCACTATTCATTTGAAGAACAAGAGTATTAATTGCAGTAGTCACTACTACCTCCGTGCCTAAAGATCCTACCATGCTGGTTTCCTGGTTATCTGAAGCCTGAAGGCCTGCAAAGAATTGCTGTGCTTCTTTTTCGGTCAGTGCAAGGTTTATAAGATTTACTGTCAAGGTTTTTTGTGCCTGATCTTGAGCAAGAACCCCTGTCAGCAAGTTTTGTACAAATGTATATCTGGACATTTGCGCTTTTCCAGCGTCTAATTCGAGGCGCTGTTTTTCGAGTTCTGCTGCCCTTAATTTCACTTCCGATTCTACTTGGCTCACTTCTCGAGACCAGTAGGCGTTTAGGGCAGTAAGGCCAATAGTGAGTATTGCCGAGGCGGTTGCCAGCCATTTACCAATATTTCCCGATGTATTATGTAAATTGTTTGTAGACATAGATGGTTTTTTAAGTGTTGTTTCTTAGATTTTAATGAACATTCTTGACATCCTTTTCACTAGCTAGGAACAAGTTTGGGAATTACGACGCCAGTTAGCACAAGGTTCCCAATATTTCCATGATTTTTTGATTATTCTAAAATACAAAAAATGCCCACCGTGGTAACGATGAGCATCTTAAATAAAGTGGAGCCGGGGAGATTCGAACTCCCGTCCAAACAAGCAATACCACCGCTTTCTACATGTTTAGTTTTTGTTTAATTTTCGATGTGTACCTGACCAAAAACCGCCTAATACACACTTAGCTTCTTTAGTTTTGAGCCTTTATCGAAGCAGTAAAGACTCTATGTTGACTTTTATGGTGCCCCATAATGGATCGCCATCAACAAGGGCTATCCCGGGACATCTCGCTTCTCTGCCTGGCAGAGACGAGGCTAAATCCTACTATAATTCGGATTAAGCGGCAAGAGCGTAATTAGATTCGCCATTTAAAAAGTGTGAAATATGAGATTAACGAGCTGTACCTCAGCGCTCGACATGCTTACAATGCCATTGGTCTCGCTGTCAAAAACCAGTCGGCCCCATAATGTAAATGAACGTGCCTTTTATAAAGGATTGCGAAGTTAGCAAAAAGTTTGCGCACCGCATGTATTCCATGTATTTTTGAGCAAAATCTATACCAAAAAAAATGACACACTTTGGGATCATACGAGAACGTAAAAATCCACCAGACCGTCGGGTGGTGCTATCTCCGGGAGCCTGCCAAAAAGTCCTGGAAGCTTATCCCACCGCAAAAATAACTGTGGAACCCTCTCCTTTGCGTGTTTTTAGTGATGAAGAATACCAAAAGGCAGGTATTGAAGTGGCCGCTGCTATGGAAACCTGTGATGTGCTTATTGGAGTTAAAGAGGTGCCCATAGCTGCGTTAATTCCAAATAAGAAGTATTTCTTTTTTTCTCATACTATTAAAAAACAGGCATATAACAGACCTTTGTTACAGGCTGTGTTAAATAAGAATATTGAATTATACGATCATGAGGTAATCACCAATGCCAAGGGCATTAGGCTAGTTGCTTTTGGTAAATACGCTGGTATTGTAGGAGCCTATAATGGTTTTCGTGCCTATGGCTTAAAAACAGGGCTATTTAAGGTGCCCAAAGCCTCTGAATTAAAAGACAAGGCAAGATTAATAAAGGAACTATTGCAGGTGCCCCTGCCTCCTATAAAAATTTTATTGACCGGGAAAGGGAGGGTAGGTAATGGTGCTAAAGAGATTTTAGAAGGGATGAAACTTAAAAGTGTAACTGTAGAGGAGTATCTGCATAAAGAATTTAACGAACCGGTCTTTTGCCAAATAGATGTATTGGATTATAATGCACGTAAAGATGGACAAGAGTTGCCAATGCAAGATTTTTTTGACCATCCGGAGGCGTACCAATCTAATTTTATGCGCTTCGCTGAAAAAACAGATTTCTACATTGCGGGTCATTTTTATGGTACCGGAGCTCCCTATTTATACACTAGGGCAGATGTGAAAAATCCAAACTTTAAGATTAGGGTGGTAGCCGATATAAGTTGCGATGTGGACGGTCCGGTAGCAACAACACTTAGGGCGTCTACTATTGCCGATCCTATATACGGGTACGATCCGCACTCCGAAGCTGAAACAGATTATACAGATTCATCGGCTGTTGCCGTAATGGCCGTAGACAATCTTCCGGCCGAGTTGCCCAGAGATGCCAGTGAAGGATTTGGGGAAACATTTGTTGATAGTGTTATCCCGGCCTTTTTCAATAACGATCAGGATGGGATTCTTGAAAGAGCAAGGATGACCAAAGATGGAAAACTAACGGAACGTTTTGCCTACCTGCAAGACTATGTGGATGGCAAAGAATAGAATTGCTATTCTACGGTTATATTCCAACTAATTTCCGGATGTATCTTAGGAGCCGTATAAGCGCCTAAAGCTTTTAATTTTAATTCGATATCCAGTACTTTCTCTAATGTTTTTACACGAAGGATATGGGTCTTTCCTGCCGGGATCTCAAATACAGGTGGATTACTGTAAAAAGTATAATTCATTATATTTTCGAACAACAGATCACTGCTGCTTATGTTCTCTATTTCAATTTCCAGAATACTTGTTGCTGGTATATAGGAAGCTTTGTTGATTTGAATGCTCGCCTTTAATAGTGGAGTTAGAAATTCAGATTTACCCACTAATAATTTATTGTAAACGGCTACTGTATTGCCTTTAAAAAGGGCTTCCCGCATGCTTGCTACACTTTTTTCTCTGGCAAAGACAAGTGTAATGGGGCGGTGAAATCCTTTTTCTAAATATTGCCAGTCGATTAATCCATGGATATCACTGGTGCCCATGATGGTTAAATTATATTTTAGAGCAAGCGCCAGGGATTCTTCAGCATAATCGTACTCATTAATTACTTCAATACCATGGAGCTCTCCATTGGTAATCCGTTCCATTTGAAACTTAGTTACTATAGGATTTCCGGACGGACTTTGTCGATACCAGGCCGGATGGTTCCAAAACACAAATGCATTTTGCTTTTTTGCTTCCTTAAAGGTGGTCTCGGGTTCTTCCGCCAACAGTATATTTGCATCGGATATAAACAAGGCATTGCTATGTCCTATGGGCGCATTTTGTGTAATTTCGGATCCCGGAATAATTAACAAATCATGATCCTTCGCTTCTTCTAAAGCAAGCTCATACGCTCTATTTCTATCAGGATGCGGGAGGTCATCTATATGAGGTTGATACTCCAGATGCTCGGTTAATGAGATAGCGTCTAAATTTTCGCGCAGGGCCTCCATTACTCGGATTGATGGCCAAACTTCACCATCTGAAAATACAGTGTGCTGATGCAGGTCGGTCTTTAGGGTAACATATCCATCAATATTGGGATACATCAGTGAATGACCACTACCATGACTATGATTTTGTGACCAAATGATAGATGTAAATGACATAAAAATTAAGAGTACTAGCGTATAAGCCTTCATTGTATTGTTTTTCATTTATGGCCCAATTATATTTTGGACAGCAGATTAATTAGAGTAGGTAAGGTACAGAAAAGTTTTCTTTCATATGATGGGGGAGGGAGGATACTGGGTTCATATGGATTAAAAAAAAATCTCTTAAAGTCAATATTTACAAGGATTTTAATTATTGTATACAACATTTGTATCAACTTCAGGAATACATTGTTTCGTACGTAATTGATCAATAGTTTTTTACAAAAAGAAGGTTTTTACGCTATTTGAGGAAAGAATTTGAATTAAATCCGATCTAGAGGAATACCACTTTTAAATTCTTCCTTACCAACTATCTTGTCTTTTTGAATAGTCTATTCCACCTCTACTATGAGAGTATTTTACATTAATTCCTTAGCTATGACTTATATTATAGGTGACAACTTTTTATGAATCTACCTTATTCTTCTATTGTTTCAAAAATGGCCGTAACCCGCATGGTTGTGAGAGTGGTACTCAGGTCACAGGGAACCAGGGATAAAGGGTTAATGTCCTTATCTACCAGTAGATAGGGATTCAGGTCCCATTTTATGAACTGGTACCCTTCCTTGGGAATGGCAAAGAATTGGATCACCTGAAAGGGCATAAGACCGTTAAGCCCTTCTGAATTGACATATACTGATTTCGTGACACTTCCGGCCCCTTCGGGAGATACGCCAATGATGAAGTCAATAGATCGGCCGCAGGTGGGATCGGGTGAAAATTCGATCTCATCACCGCACCCGGTGAAGGAGAATGAAACCACTAGTACGAAAGCCAGGGATGTAAAGAAGTGCCGCGACATTTTTATCATTTTTGGCTTGGTCAAGGTACGCGCCCTATGGGGGAACGGCA
>CBDUCK010000189.1:0-5315 GCA_965365635.1 uncultured Muriicola sp. | reverse complement strand
CGGCCCTGGCCAGAGGTGAGATTCAATGTATTGGAGCAACTACTTTAGATGAATACAGACAATATATAGAAAAAGATGGTGCCCTGGAAAGGCGTTTTCAAAAAGTGATGGTAGAACCTACCACGGTTGAAGAGACTGTTGAAATTCTTAAAAATATAAAAGGTAAATACGAAGATCACCATAATGTAATTTATACAGATGAGGCTATTTTGGCGTGTGTTAATTTGACCAATAGGTATATGACAGATCGGTTTTTACCAGACAAGGCCATAGATGCACTCGACGAATCCGGGTCAAGGGTCCATATTGTTAATATGGATGTTCCTAAACACGCTATGAAGAAGCTGCAAAATTAAGAGATGATGAGAAAAGACTCGAAAAAGATCTGAGCATCGCCCAGGAAAAATGGGAAGAAGACAGCAAACTGCACAGAGAAACTGTTTCAGAAGATAATGTTGCCGATGTGGTTTCTATGATGAGTGGCATTCCGGTGAATAAAATAGCGCAAACAGAAAGCAATAAATTAGCCAAACTTCCAGATTTAATTAAAGGGAATGTTATTGGTCAGGATGAAGCAGTTGCTAAAGTAGCAAAAGCCATTCAACGAAATAGAGCCGGACTTAAAGATCCCAATAAGCCTATTGGTTCTTTTATCTTTCTTGGACAAACAGGGGTGGGCAAAACCCAACTTGCAAAAGTTTTAGCCAAAGAATTATTCGACTCAGAAGATGCTTTAATACGTATCGACATGAGCGAATACATGGAGAAATTTGCAATATCCAGACTTGTAGGTGCACCTCCGGGATATGTAGGCTATGAAGAAGGCGGGCAATTAACCGAAAAAGTGCGCCGCAAACCCTATTCCGTAATTCTTTTGGATGAAGTGGAAAAAGCGCACCCAGATGTTTTCAATATGTTGTTGCAGGTACTAGATGACGGTTATCTCACAGATAGTCTTGGACGAAAAATAGATTTCCGAAACACTATTATCATAATGACCTCCAATATTGGTGCAAGGCAACTAAAAGATTTTGGGCAAGGAGTTGGTTTTGGTACAGCAGCCAAAAAATCACAGGAAGGGTCGCATCAAAAAAGTGTCATTGAAAATGCGCTTAAGAAAGCCTTCGCACCGGAGTTTTTAAATAGAATAGATGATGTTGTGGTATTTAATCCGTTAGAAAGAGAGCATATTCACAAAATCATTGATATTGAATTGGGTATTCTATTTGCTCGTATTAAAGATATAGGGTATGACCTTAATCTTACAGACAAAGCCAAAGACTATATTGCAGATAAGGGTTTTGATAAACAGTATGGAGCCCGACCTCTGAAAAGGGCTATTCAAAAATATATTGAAGATGCACTTGCGGAAGAAATAGTTAATTCTAAACTAGAAGAAGGCGATAGAATTTTTATGGATTTAGATGACAAAAAAGAATTGTTGACCATTGAAATAAAGAAAGCTAAGAAGTCTTCTAAAGCTTAATCTGTAGGAAAATTACAGGACAAGGGTGTTGGTTAAACCGACACCCTTTTTTTTATCCTCTGGTCATTAATGACTATTGTAATAACTTATTTGTCATATGAACGATAAATACGCACTTAATCTAATTTTTTTCTAAAGGAGCACCCTTCCCCATACTTTCGTTTTGAACACTACACAAACTACATGGGGATGAAAGTAGGACCGATCAAGAACGCGGTTATAGTAAAGGAATATATCTTGGACATAGCTACTGTTCAAGTATTTGACAACTATATGGTCGCAATTTACAATGAAGGATGCACGGTTACATTAGAGCGGGCTTACCAAATAATTGGAATATCTGAAATTCACTTCAGAGACAAACCTTATGGATTTATTAGTTTCAGGAAAAATTCCTATGCCATAGATCCCACGATATATAACTACGTAAGGGAATTAGAAAATTTAAAGGCGTATGCAATTGTTTCCATTAAGGAAATGGACATGCATAATTTTAATATTGAGAAAATGTTTTATAAAAAACCTATGAAGTTTTTTATAGACTACAACAACGCGCTGGCCTGGGTTAAAAAGAAAGTGAAAGCTTCCAAAAAGAAATAATTACTCCTCCCCTACTACTTCTTTCGTTGCAGGTTTACCTGGAACTTGAAACAGATCTGAAAATGCCTTTCCAATATGATCAATGATATCGGAGGCCGTTAATGATTCAATACCAGAATTAGATATTCCCAGATCACCGGCTTTTCCATGAAGGTACACTCCAAATAATGCAGCTGTTAAGGGTTTGTAACCCTGAGCAAGTAACCCTGAGATAATACCGGTTAATGTATCTCCGCTACCAGCGGTTGCCATTCCAGGATTTCCTGTAGAGTTGATATACCCCTTTCCATTATAAAATGTAATGGTATGTGCCCCTTTCAGAACTAAAACACAATCATAGCTGCCAGCAAATTTTTTAGCTTTCTCTAGCTTCTCAAAGTCATCTTTCCATGTCCCGATAAGACGTTCCAATTCCTTGGGATGAGGGGTTAGAATACACTTAGGTGGTAACAGTTCTAAAAGACTCTTACGAAGCGAAAGCAAATTAAGTCCGTCCGCATCAATAACCAATGGGGTCGTATTCTCCTTTAGAAAAGAGGCAAAAGCATCCATGGTACGATCCGATGTACCACATCCTACTCCAAAAGCAACCACTGTGGGATTCATGTCGAATGCGATATGGGTTAGCTCTCTATCATCAGTATCCGTAATCACCATAGCTTCCGGAAGAGACCCCTGCAATGGTGTATACCCACATTTTGGAAGATATGCCGTAACCAAACCGCTACCGGTTTTTAAACTTGCCTTAGCAGCCAGAAGTACGGCCCCCACCTTCCCGTAAGATCCGCCAATGACCAATGTGTGCCCATAAGTTCCTTTATGAGAAAATCTTTTTCTTGGCAAATACCAGGGAATCACATCTTCTTTTACAACAAATGTATAAACCACTTCAAGCTCTTCCAGATAGGTCGCATCCAGGCCAATATCTAGCACTTCCCATTGCGATGTATACACCCCTGTTTGGGGAAGAAAAAAAGCTAGTTTTGGATGTTGAAATGTGAGTGTATAATTCGATTTTATAATTCCATGGTCATTTTCAAAAATTGAGTCCACGAACAACCCCGATGGAATATCTATAGATAAAATAAAGGCGCCTGTTTTATTTAAGTGTTGGATTAATTTGGCTACCCAATCCTTTGGAGATCTGTTAAGCCCAGTGCCAAAAATACCATCCACAATAATGTCTTCCGAGGCTATCTCGGGAAGTACACTATCTTTAGTAATGAACTTGGGCCATACTTTCCTATCCTTAAGTCTATCTAAGTTTAAAAGAAAGTCCGGTGACCTTTTCTCGCTGTAGTTAACAACATAGACCTCTATGGCATACCCATGCTCCTTTAGATGTCTTGCTAGTGCTAAACCATCTCCTCCATTATTACCGATACCGCAAAATACATGAAGCGTTACAGGCGCCCCTTGCATTCGTTGATGAATCCAATTAAATAATTGGGCTGCAGCTCGTTCCATTAGGACATCACTCGTAATTTGCTCCTTTTCTATCGTAATGCGATCTGCCTCGTACAGCTGCTTTCCGTTAAGTATTTTCATTATTCAACTCTTTAAACCAACAAAACAAGTTCTTAAACACTTCAAGGTATTGAGATTTCAAATTATTCGACACTGTAATTACCTATTTCTTAAAAATAGTCCATAATAGTCGATGACTCCTTAAAAATCTTCCCAATAGTTTGGTTAGGTAGGTAAAAATACTACTTTTGATTTGTTATCAAGACACCTTATGACACTAGCAAAGCGCGAATTTTTTGTTGCATTTATGGCCACCCGTGGTTCTGTAAAGAATACTTTTCTTGTAAAAACCCCTTGGGGGTAGTAATTTATTTAAACATCCACGTCCTTACCAACCTTTCCTTTATCCTTAATCATTATTTGCAATGAACGTTTTAAAATTTGGAGGTACTTCAGTAGCCAACGCAGCGAGTATTAAAAAAGTGCAAGAGATTGTAGCACATTCTACTGCAGATAAAATTGCCGTAGTAGTTTCTGCTTTCGGAGGAGTAACAGACATGTTATTACGGGCAGCACACAAGGCTTCACAAGATGAGAAGTACCGTCATCTGGTCAAAAAAATAGAAGAGCGGCATTTAACCACCGTAAAAGAACTACTCCCACTAAAGGCACAAAGTGCCGTTCTCAGCAAGGTAAAAAGAGAATTAAACGTTTTAGATACGCTGTTAGAAGGGGCTTTTTTAATTGGAGAGATCACCCCTAAATTGTCGGATAAAATCGTAAGCTTTGGAGAACTTCTATCATCGTTTATTATTGGTGAGTATTTTATTTCTGCCAAGCTAAATGCAACATACAAGGATAGTAGAGAATTAATAATCACAAATAATGCTCACGGGCGGGCCCTTGTTGATTTTAAAACTACCAATGCACGCTGTAAAAAACACTTTAAAAACACCACACACAGCATTACAGTACTGCCCGGATTTATAGCATCGAGTCTCGATGGAAATTCAACGACACTGGGACGGGGTGGCTCGGACTATACTGCCGCTATTATAGCCGGCGCCTGTAATGCTTCGGAATTACAGATATGGACAGATGTGAGCGGCATGTATACTGCAAATCCAAAAATGGTACAGCAGGCCAAGGTTATCTCAAATATATCGTATGAAGAGGCGATGGAACTATCACATTTTGGGGCTAAGGTATTGTATCCCCCAACAATTCAACCAGTTCTGGCTAAGGGAATAGCCATCCTAATTAAAAATACGTTTGAACCGGAGGCAGCAGGAACTCTAATTACCAAAAAAAACAGTGAGCAAGGAAAAACTGTACGGGGCATAACTAACATAGAGAATATAACTTTGCTGTCATTGGAAGGGCCTGGTATGATTGGTATTCCGGGGATTTCTAAACGCTTTTTCGAAGTTTTGTCGCTGGCCAATATTAGTGTAGTATTAATTACACAAGCTTCTTCTGAACACTCCATATGCGTAGGTATATCTGACGAGGACGCAGTTAAAGCCATTTCCCATATAAACGAAGTATTTGATTTTGAAATGACTACAGGTAAAATAAAACCTGTGGTAGTAGAATCTAATTTGGCGATTATTGCTCTTATAGGAGATCAAATGAAAAGCCATCAGGGATTAAGTGGCAAAATGTTTAGTACCCTGGGAAGAAATAATGTAAATATCCGTGCAATTGCACAAGGTGCCTCGGAACGCAATATTTCTGCGGTAATTAAAAAAGGTGATGTAAA
>CBDUCK010000188.1:0-5366 GCA_965365635.1 uncultured Muriicola sp. | reverse complement strand
TTTGGCGTTGGGCAGAGGAAAATGCCAATCTAGAAATCTCTGTATGAGAGGGTGCCCTTTTGGCGCTTATTTTAGTAGTAATTCCAGTACCTTACCCTCGGCAAAACAAACCGGAAACCTCAGCATTCTTTCAGATGCGGTGGTAGTTAAAATCATTTATGATGACCAGAAAAAAAAGGCAACCGGAATTGAGTATATAAATACCACCACAGGAGAGCGACAGGAGTTAAAAGCCAGCATAATTTTTGTAAACGCCTCGGCACTGAACTCCAATCTTATCTTATTAAATTCTACCTCAGACCGCTTTCCTAATGGCCTGGGAAATGATCATGATATCCTGGGGCGTTATGTAGGTTTTCACAATTACCGCGGGTGGGCCTCGGGCCGGTTTGAAGGGTTTAAAGATACCTATGTGTATGGCAGAAATCCCTCCGAGCTAATTTTGGCCAATTTCAGAAACGTATACAAGAACAATATGCCCTTTGTTGGGGGATATACCATTTTCAGTGGCGCATCCCGGCCCAGAAATGAAGAAGCCCCAGAAAATGGCCCCGGTATTGGGGCGGCCTATAAAGAAGGCCTTCGCTTTCCGGGAGATTGGCAGGCATATATGTACATGCAGGGAGAAACCATTCCAAAAGCATCCAATAGGGTGTATTTATCTCCCACAGAAAAAGATCCCTGGGGAATTCCACAGCTCGTAACAGATGTGAATTATGACGATAATGATGAATTAATGGTACAGGACTTTTTAAAGGAAAGTAAAGCCATGCTGGAAGTCATGGGATGTACAGATATTGAACAGAAAGATTCTAAGCAGGCACCGGGCCTGGATATACACGAAATGGGAGGCTGCAGAATGGGGACCGATCCAAAAACTTCTATGCTCAATAAACACAACCAACTACATCTGTGCCAGAATGTATTTGTGACCGATGGGGCGTGTATGACAAGCACCGGGAACCAAAGTCCATCTTTGCTGTATATGGCATTTACGGCAAGAGCAGCGACCTATGCCGCCGAACAATTTAAAACACAAAGAATATGAAAATTACGCAACAGCAGCAGGTAGGAGTTGGTATCATAGGGTCTCAATTTATTGCTACTATTCATGCCGAAGCGCTAAAAACCGTTGCCGATGCGGTGATAGTAGCCGTAATGTCTCCCAACGAGGCGCATGTAAAAGCCTTTGCAGAAAAACACCAGATCCCGAATTGGTTTACCGATATAGAGGCCTTTTTAGCCCTGGACGATATAGATATGGTCATCCTTGGCGCTCCCAACTATTTACATTGCGAATTAGCCGTAAAAATAGCCCAGGCAAAAAAACATGTAGTGGTAGAAAAGCCCCTGTGCGTAAACCAGGAGGAAGCAGACCTTATGATAGCAACCTGCAAAAAACATAAGGTGAAACTTATGTATGCGGAAGAATTGTGTTTTACCCCAAAATATGTGCGGTTAAAAGCACTCTTAGATGAAGGAGCTTTGGGGTATCCGGTACTGTTTAAACAATCTGAAAAGCACGATGGCCCTCATGCCGCTCATTTCTATGATGTTGAAAAATCGGGGGGCGGTGTTATGATGGATATGGGCTGCCATGCCATTCAATTCTTCCGGTGGTTAAATCCTGACGCGTCTATTGTATCGGTCTATGCGCAAATGCAAACCTCGGTACATCAGGATAAGACCATTGGAGATGACAACAGCGTCCTCATTTTAGAATTCAGCAATGGGGTAACCGCCATTGCAGAAGAAAGTTGGATCAAAAAGGGAGGTATGGATGATAAAGCCGAAATACATGGCAGTGAAGGAGTGGCTTATGCAGATGTACTGCAGGGAAATTCCATATTAACGTATAGCGAAAAAGGGATAGGTTATGCCGTGGAAAAAGCAGGAAACACCAAAGGCTGGAGTTTTACCATGTATGAAGAGCTATGGAACTATGGATTTCCACAGGAGATGGCCCATTTTGTGGACTGCGTTAAGAATAACCGCACCCCGCTGGTTACCGGGGAGGATGGCAGGGCTGTATTAGAGGTTCTTTTTGCTGCCTATGCTTCAGCAGGGGAAGGAAAAAAAATGACGCTTCCTTTTAAAACAGCTGCCAAAAAACCGTACTTATTATGGAAAAAATAAATCGCAGAAACGCCTTAGGTTTAGTAGCCCGTTGGTCTGCCGCAAGCTTTCTCCCCTTTTCCTGGCTCCTGGAAGGATGTGCGGGGAATAGCAATCCGTCGTTGTTAAACAAAGAATATCAGGCGCTTCTGGCAATCATCGTCGAAATTATTTTACCCAAAACAGCCGAATCTCCCGGCGCCAAAGAGGCCAACGTTCATTATTTTGTAGCACTCATTGTAGAAGACTGTTATGAAACAGAAAGAAAGAATCGCATCATCGTAGGGTTAAACGAATTATTGGGCGATAGATTTTTCGAATTTTCAGCACAAAAACAAACTGCCATTATAGCGCAGCTAGACGAGGAAGCACATTCCCCAACCCGAAAAATTCCTCATTATTTTAAGGATATCAAGTCGCTTACGCAGTGGGGATATTTTTCCTCTAAAAAAGGCATCCTGGAGGGGTTGCGATACAATCCTATCCCGGGAGATTACAAAGGCTGCGTTCCTTATAATGGTGAAATAGCCTGGTATTAATGATAGTACATCGGTGTAACGACTATCTGGAAGTAAGCAAAACGGCTGCTGACTGGTTCCTGGAGCGGGTTAGAAAAAACCGGGCAAGCAAGATTGGTATTGCCACCGGAAATTCTCCTTTGGGAATGTATCGCCACATCGCCAAGACCCAAAACCTGCATACCAAATCGCTTTCTTTGTTTCAATTAGACGAATGGGTTGGGGTATCCGAACAGCAACATAGTTGTAAAAGTTATATAGAAAAAGAGGTGAGAATCCCCTGGGGCATAGCGGCAGAAAGAACCCATTATTTTTCTTCTGATGTAACGCTTCTTACCAATGCCATTCAGGCAGCAGCAGCCGCCGCTGCTATGCAACAAGCACTAGATGAGAAAGGCCCCTTAGATATTCTTATTTTAGGAATGGGAAAAAATGGGCATTTGGGTTTTATAGAGCCCGGCGAACATTGGCCTTCGGATGCCTGTTATGTTTCGGATTTGGCCCTAGCTACTCAGAATCACGAAATGATTGCCTTGGAACAAACACCCCCTAAGGTTGGGGTAACTATGGGAATTAAGTCGATCCTGGAAGCAAAAGAAATTTTATTTATTGTTACCGGAACCGGGAAAACAACTGCGTATGCTGAATGGCTTAAAAAGGAAGTTACGCCAAAATTGCCTGCAAGTATTTTATGGAAACATCCCAACGTTACGTTGGTAACGGACCTATAGTTTCAAAAGATAGTGCTTCAAGATAATAGAGGCCGAAGAAGCTCATAATCCGATCAAAATGATACCCACTGAACTAAAAAGTGCCTGAAAATATCCAAAGGCTAACACCGCGCATAAGCCATTCTTTAAAGTGGTTCTTTGCCAGCCTTTGTTATGACCCTTTACACTTAATAACAAAGTCTTAACACCTTTTTCTTGTTTACGGGCATAAATCTTATAGGTTACTACCTACTAAAACATTTTTACATGAAACTATTATATATCAAAAGAAAAACAAAATCAGAAAAACGGTACAGTCGTAAGATGGGCGAGCTCACTACAAAGGTTACCTATATTAAAAGATGCTTTATGGGTCTGCCAATCAAGACCATCCATAAATATCGAAAAACCTACTACGGTGAGGTTAAAAATTGCGATGATTGCATCCTCTTCGTTTAATTTATTTTACAAATACATACCAAATATTACGAAAACAATCGCTGGCCAACAACATCTAAAGAGTATTAAAAAGCCCTTTAACCAACCTTTTGCTTAGATTTATAAGAAGCCATCGCTATCTTCATACCCACTCTTTTCATTACAACTTCCTCCCAAATACTTTTAGGTGGTTTTAATGCTGAAATGTCCTGAATATTACTTAATTGTTAATAATCATAAATACTTTCTACGATTGAGATGAATAAGACGACTGCTATCATACCCGTAATTGCTGTAAATAATAAAGTCATATCACTTAGTTTTAACTATTCCTACAAAGTTGACGCTACATTAGTTTGCAACCTATGACTTATCTCATAGTTCATTTAAACACCCAAAATATTTCACAAGTTGACGTTTGGTGGCATCTTACCAAAACATTTAAGACCCCTGTGTTTAGAAGGTTTAAACCAAGTATCTAATAAAACAACCAGACCAAATTTATTTCTATGCGTTCCCAGATAAGTTAGATCTTTTTGCTTCTGGACTCGTAATTGTTATTCCCTGTCTACTTTAGTTGGCAAATTTTTGTTCAGGAACCTAAGGGTGCAAAAAATATCTTTCTATTTTCTCGATTAAATCGCGCTTCTTGACATGTATATGTGGTTTCTTTCCATTATATTTAACAAAACCAACCACTATTTTAGCAATGTCATACCCTTTGTTGACACCCATTCGGAAAAATATATCACGATTCGTAAGCCGGGCATCGGCGGGTATGATTCTGTGTCTTGTCCTGGTTTTATCGTCTTGTAAATCTATGGGGCCCAAGACCATTCCTCAGGATAGCTTCAATTATAACCAGCGCATCGCCAACCATGAGAACGAACAATTGTTGCTGAATATAGTGCGGCTGAGGTATCTGGAAATGCCCCGGTTTATGACCGTGGCTTCCGTTATTAATTCCTATACGCGTGGAGGCGCTGCAGCTGTCAACGGAGGTACCAACCCCCTAGGAAATTCCTTTGGTGGAAACGTTTCCTCAAACTGGTCTGACCGCCCCACAATTACCTATACCCCCATGACCGGACAAGCTTTTTCCCAAAGCCTGCTGACCCCGCTCCCGCCTTCGGTGATTTTTTTCCTGATTCAGTCCGGGTGGTCTGCCGAACGACTAATGCGATTAACCAATTCTATGATCAATGGAATTCACAATGAGATCGGAACTCCTGGGGAACAACGACAAAGCGACCACCAGTTCAACGAATTGCTCGATGTACTCCACAAACTTCAGCGGGCCGGTGCCCTTGGCATGCATTTCAGAGGAGATTGGCCCAAGGTAGATGTGGATATTATCCTTCCGGAAATTGCCAGAACAGACTCCGTTCAGAGGGCTATTACAAAATTTAAGGAGCTTCTTCAACTAGATCAGGGTATGAACGTTTTTGACATTGAATACGGTGTCATCCTTGAAAGAAAAAATCAAATTGTAGTTCAGACACACTCCATTCTGGAAATGATGTCTAATATTTCCTGGTACATTGAAGTACCCGGGCAACATGTGGCAGAGGGGCGAACCCTGCCC
>CBDUCK010000187.1:0-5521 GCA_965365635.1 uncultured Muriicola sp. | reverse complement strand
ATACAGCACCTCCAGTTTCCGATAGGGGGGAGCTAATATCACTGGTCATCACATCAATACCGCAAATATCGAGATCTATTATTTTGGCGATGCGCTCCGCCATAGAAACATTGGCCGGGTGTACAATATCTGTCACATCTTCCGCAGTTCCACCCGTACTGAGGTTAGCTGTATCTTTTAAAATAAGTTGTTCCCCTTCAGGAAGCACAGAACTCAGGGTATATCCGGCATCTTTTATAATAGTCTTTGTTAGATCGTTGATGGTAATGGCAGTAAGAACTTTTTCATGACCATATCCTCGGCGTGGATCTTTATTTACCTCAGCAACCAATTCTTCTACAGTAGATTTTCCATCTCCAATTACATGCGCCGGAGTACGTTTTGCGGCAGATACAAACTTGTAATTAATTACTAAAAGACGATAGTCTTCTCCTGTAATGAATTTTTCGACAATAACTCTGGAGGAAACTGCTTTGGCTGCTTTAAACGCCTCTTTGGCATCCTCATAATTGTTGATATCTACTGTAATACCCCGTCCATGGTTTCCATCAATAGGTTTTATCACCAGGGGAAAGCCTACATAATCACACGCCTCTTTAATGCTACTCTCACGGCTAATGATATCACCCCTAGGCACTTCTACTTCAGCTTTCTCCAACAGGTATTTAGTGTCTTCTTTATCGCCTGCTAATTCTACTCCAATACTGCTGGTCTCACTCGTTACTGTTGCCTGTATTCTTTTCTGATTGGCACCATAGCCCAATTGACATAGCGAATATTGATTTAAACGGATCCAAGGGATGCCCCTGCTGGCAGCCTCTTCAACAATAGAACCGGTACTAGGTCCCAGACGCTCAGATTCTCTTAGCTCTCGCATCCGCTGAATATCATACTCCAAATTATAATCCTCCCCTGCAATAAGTGCTTCACAGATGTCGAATGCTGCTTTGGCGGCATAACGACCTACCGATTCTTCCATATAGGAAAAGACCACATGGTACACACCTTTTTCTCCATACCCCCGTGTTCTTCCAAAACCAGTGTCCATCCCGGCTAATGTTTGGATCTCCAAAGCTATATGTTCCATGACATGCCCCATCCAGGTACCTTCATCTACCCGCATAAAAAACCCGCCTTCGCACCCTTCGGAACAACGATGGGATAATAAAGTGGGGAGTAATGCCTTTAGTCGGGTTCCGAAACCAGGAATTTTATTGGTAGGCTTTTCTTCCATATCTTCCAGATCTAGAACCATCACAATAAGTTTTTTACGTCTTACAGACCAATAGTTAGGGCCTCGCATGGCATTTATCTCTCGTATTTTCATATTATTGGCTTGGATTAGCTATTACCGAATTTCATAAATATATGATTTTTATTCTGAACAATAACGCTATTTTTGCACGTAAAATAAGTCATACATGGATGTAAAAGGAACCTTAATTCCAATAGGTGGAAATGAAGACAAAGGATCGGAAAGCGGGGAGCAATACAACCTGGAATATATTGAAGATGGCATACTCTCTCGTGTGGTAAAAGAAAGTGGAGGAACCAAATCGTCTATTGTTGTGATACCTACGGCATCTAGTATTCCGAAAGAAGTAAGCAGCAGCTATGTAGCGGCTTTTGATAAATTGGGCTGTTACAATGTGGAGGTGATGGACATACGTACGCGCAAAGAATCTGAACACAAGGCAAACATGAAACTGATTGAACAAGCAGATTGCATTATGTTTTCTGGTGGAGATCAATCAAAAATCACCAGTAAAATTGGGGGTACCAGAATACACACAATTATGAAAGAACGCTTTAAGAGCGAGGAGATCGTGATTGCAGGCACAAGTGCTGGGGCCATGTGTATGTCTAAAGAAATGATTACCGGTGGAAGAAGTCAGGAATCTCTGTTTAAAGGCACGGTTGGAATGTCTAAAGGAATGGACTTTATTCCCAACCTAATTATAGATTCTCATTTTATTAAACGCGGCCGGTTTGGAAGATTGGCCGAATCTGTGGCCATATATCCAAGCATTATAGGGGTGGGCCTGGCAGAGGATACCGGGTTGGTTATTAAGAATAGTGAGACCTTTGAGATAATAGGTTCTGGTATGGTAATTATTTTTGATCCAAGAAATTTAAAACACAATAATGAAAAAGTGTTGGAAATTGGGACACCTATGTCTCTCGTGAATTTAAAGGTACATGTCCTAACGAATGGTGACCGATTTAACATTACTAAGCGAAAAGTAAAGGTATTGCCTCTAGATGCTTCTTTTGTTAAGGCTTAATTGCCATAAATAGCGATGGTATAAGAACCATCGGAACTTTTTAAGCCCCTGTACATCCCTTCCGTATTAAAAGGCATAGTAATAGAGCCCTGAGCATCTACAGCTATAAGGCCACCATCCCCTTTTATTTTTAGAATCCTATCGTGAATTACTAGTTGTGCAGCTTCCTTAAGGGAAAGCCCTTTGTATTCCATTAAACAAGACACATCATAAGCCACCACACCACGAATAAAAAATTCTCCGCTTCCTGTACAAGAGACGGCACACGTATGGTTGTTGGCATATGTTCCGGAACCTATCATAGGACTATCTCCAATACGTCCAAATCGTTTATTGGTCATGCCCCCGGTAGAAGTCGCCGCTGCTATAGTGCCCTCCATATCGCAGGCTACAGCGCCTACGGTACCGAATTTACTATCTTTTTTTTTGCTGTGATCTAATTGAAAGGAGTCTGTATCTTTAATTTCTTGCCATTGTTGATAGCGTAATGCATCATAGAAATAGTCCTCATTTTTTAGCTTGTAGTTTAAATTCTTTGCAAATTGCATGGCCCCTTTTCCTCCGAGAAAGACATGGTCACTTTTTTCCATTACATCACGAGCCAGGGAAATTGGGTTTTTTATACCTGTTATTAAAGAAATAGCACCAGCCTGTAGATTCTTTCCTTCCATAATAGCGGCATCCATTTCATGGGTTCCATCCGCCGTAAATACACTTCCTTTACCCGCATTAAACAGAGGGGAATCCTCTAGTGTTTTTACAGCTATTTCCACCGCTGCTACTGCCGATGCACCAGATTCTAACAGGTCATAACCAACAACAACTGCTTTTTTCAGGGCCTCCTTATAAAGGATCTCTTTTTCCGGTGTCATCATGCCTTTAACTAAGGTGCCGGCTCCACCATGCACTGCAATTGAGAATTTCTTCATTTGGTTGGATAGTTGATACAGATTATATGGGTTTGTCTGCCAGTTTATTATGTACGATATGTTGCATAATCATTGGCGCATGTATTCGTGAATTTTCGATGAACCATTTATGGGTTTCCATTCCGCCACAGATGACACCCGCCAGATAAAGTCCGGGTAAGTTAGTTTCCATAGTGTCCGGGTTGTATTGAGGGAGTTTTTTATCATCCTTTGACAAATTAATTCCAATGGTTTCCAGGAATGTAAAATTTGGCGTATACCCGGTTAAAGCGAGTACAAAGTCGTTGGGCAGGTGAACAGTACCTTCTGGCGTGCTTAAAACCAATTCACGCTCTTTAATCTCGGCAACTTCGGTGTTGTAATATGCCTTAATACTGCCTTCTTTAATTCGGTTTATAATATCTGGCCGCACCCAATATTTTACGCGTTTTCCTACTTCAGGTCCTCGTATGATAAGGGTAACTTCTGCCCCCTTTCGCCAGCATTCCAAAGCCGCGTCAACAGCAGAATTACTTGCTCCTATGACGGCTAATTTTTGACTCGCATAAAAATGAGGATCTTTATAATAATGAGAAACTTTATTGAGGGATTCTCCCGGAATATTCAGTTTGTTTGGAAGATCATAAAAGCCCGTAGCTATAACCACGTTTAAGGCGGAGTATGTTTTTTTGTCTGTTGTAACGTGGAAACCAGCAGGTTGTTTCTGTACCGAGAGCACCCTTTCAAATAAGTGAATATGTAAATTGTTTGAGGTAACAATTCTTCGATAATACTCAAGAGCTTCATTTCTTTTAGGTTTTGCCTCTTTGCTAATAAACGGGATCGTACCTATCTCTAATTTTTCCGATGAAGAAAAGAACTGCATATTTACAGGATAATTAAATAAGGAATTAACAATAGGCCCTTTCTCCAGAATAAGGTATGTTAGTCCTTTTTTTTGAGCTTCGAGGCCACAAGCGATCCCAATGGGTCCGCCTCCAACAATAAGTACATCATAAACCTCCATAAGATTCATTTTTTGCAGTCCTATAACTAATCTTAATCTCGAACAAAACTAGATAATAAATAATTAACTATTTGCTATTTTAAAAATGAGGCTTCCGAAAAAATGAATTTATTTCGAACATGATATTTATCATTCTTTCTTGACGACAGAAAACGGAAATTTAAAATATGAATAGTAAAAGATAAGATGATGACTATATCAATCAATATTCCAATTTCCACTATTATGACAAAAAATATAATTACAGTGGATATAAATGATAGCCTGGAAAAAGCTGAACATTTATTTAAAAAACATAAAATTCGTCATATTCCTGTCGTGGAAAATAAGAAAATTGTGGGGATGTTGAGTTTAAACGACTTGTTGCGAATTAGTTTTGCAGATGGTGCGTACAGGGAGGAAGAAAATGTCTCTTCAGATATCTATGAAATGTTTAGTATTTCACAGTTGATGGTCAGAAAACCAGAAACTGTTCAGTCTAAAACAACCGTTAGAGAGGTAGCGCAACTTTTGACAAAAACACAGTTTCATTCACTTCCTGTAGTAGATGATGAAGAGGTTGTAGGTATGGTCACCACTACAGATTTGCTTAAATATTTCCTTTTAATGTTCTAGGTTTCTGTAATGTGAGCAAGTGCTGCAATGGTTGCTGTGGGATTGGAGGATTTAAAAACAAAGCTACCCGCCACTAGAATATCTGCCCCAGCGTCTACCAATGCTTTCGCATTTTCTGCACTAACTCCGCCATCTATTTCTATTAAAGTAGCCGCATTTTTACTGCGAATTAGCTGTTTTAAGTCCTGAACTTTTTGAATAGTATTGGGAATAAAGGACTGCCCTCCAAATCCTGGATTTACACTCATAACACAGACCAGATCGATGTCGTTTATAACACCAGACAACAAGTCCACACTAGTGTGAGGATTTAAGGCAACGCCGGCTTTCATCCCGGTTGCCTTAATAGCCTGTAGCGTGCGATGTAAATGGGCACAAGCCTCGTAATGTACAGTAAGCATATGCACTCCTAAATCCGCAAAGGTTTGAATATATCTGTCGGGATCCACGATCATCAAATGAGTGTCCAAAGGTTTTGTAGCATGTTTCGCAATAGCTTTAATCAGCGGCATTCCGTACGAAATATTAGGAACAAAGACTCCGTCCATGATATCCAGGTGATGCCAATAGGCTTCACTCTTGTTCACCATTTCAACATCGCGTTGAAGATTGCCAAAATCTGCGGCTAGTAGGGAAGGGGCTATTTTTACTGTACTCATCTAATAAACTCTTAGTTTGCTATACAA
>CBDUCK010000186.1:0-5528 GCA_965365635.1 uncultured Muriicola sp. | reverse complement strand
ACATCAGATTTCATCATCATCAGGTGAGTTACACCATTAATTTGAACAGCATATTTAAGAGCAACCAGGTCTAACCAACCACATCTTCTTGGTCTTCCAGTAGTGGCGCCAAACTCATTGCCAACCCTACCCATAGTCTCACCATCGATATCAAAAAGTTCTGTAGGGAATGGCCCGCTACCAACACGAGTGGTATAGGCTTTAAAAATACCGTATACTTGTTTTATTTGATTAGGAGCAACTCCAAGTCCTGTACAGGCCCCTGCTGCTGTTGTGTTAGAAGAGGTAACATAGGGGTAGGTTCCAAAATCGATATCTAACAATGAGCCCTGTGCGCCTTCTGCCAGGATGGCTTTTCCGTCTTGCTGTGCTCTGTAGAGGTATTCTTCACTATCTATGAAAGTGAGTTCCTTTAAGGTTTTGATAGCCTTAAAAAATTCCGATTCTAATTCTTTCAGATTGTATTGTATATCCACATCGTAAAAATGAATCATAGATTCATGTTTGTCTGCCAGTGCCCTGTATTTGTCTTTCCAGTCGCTCAATTCCAAATCTCCAACCCGCAACCCATTTCTTCCGGTCTTGTCCATATAGGTAGGTCCTATACCTTTTAGGGTGGAACCAATTTTCGCTTTTCCTTTGGCAGTTTCAGAGGCAGCATCCAACAATCTGTGGGTAGGAAGAATAAGGTGTGCCTTCCGTGATATAAGTAACCTCGATTTTATATCGATTTTGAATTGTGCAAGATTCGCTAATTCTTTTTGAAAGATTACCGGGTCTATAACCACCCCATTACCAACTACATTAATCGCCTTTTTGTGAAAAATTCCTGAGGGGATCGTATGTAAAACATGCTTAATACCATCGAATTCAAGGGTGTGTCCTGCATTGGGACCCCCTTGAAACCGCGCTATAATATCATAGTCTTTGGTTAGTACGTCAACAATTTTGCCTTTTCCTTCATCTCCCCATTGAAGTCCTAGTAGTAGATCTACCGCCATGTGGTTGTATTGGTTAATTAGTTAGTTAGTTTTTTCGTGCTGATTTCGGGTGCCATAGAAGTATAGCGAGTGATTATTAATCTTAATATCAAAAACTTCTTCAATGGTCTTTTTGATCGATTGTATTCGTGGGTCACAGAATTCTACCACTTCCCCCGTATCGGTTAAAATAACATGATCGTGCTGCCTATCGAAATAGGATTTTTCGTACTGTGCCTGGTTTTTTCCAAATTGATGTTTGCGTACCAGTTTACAATCTAGCAACAATTCTATGGTATTATAGAGGGTTGCTCTGCTTACACGGTAGTTTTTATTTTTCATATTGATATAGAGTGATTCGATATCAAAATGATTGTCGCTTTCGTAGATTTCCTGCAATATGGCATATCTTTCTGGTGTTTTTCTATGCCTATTCTCCTCCAAAAAAGTGGTGAATACGTTCTTTACTATTTCTTGGTCCTTAGTCCCCATGATAACTCGCGCAGCAGTTCATTACAAATGTACCACTAAATATAAAATATTATAAACTTTGGGGTTGGAATTTGGGTATAAATGAGGTCTTATATTTAGGTTCTGCTAACCTTTTCTATCCCATTAACCTCCTTTAAAATTCCCATCAATTTATTAAGGATGGCGTTGTTCTTAACCACTACCGTAATTCTGCCGGTAAAAGTGCCTCCATCGGAATCGAAATTAAGATTGCGCATGTTTACATGCATATTGTCCGAGATAATTTCTGTGATCTGATTTATGAGCCCCAGATTGTCTATTCCTGTTAATTTGATCTCTGCCTTAAATTCCTCCTGGGTAGAATCTATCCATTTAGCACTAATAATTCGGTAGGCATAGTTCGATTGAAGGGAAATGGCATTTGGACAATTCTTTTTATGAACCTTAATCCCCTCAGTTACGCTAACAAAACCAAATACAGTATCACCTGGAATAGGATTACAACATTGTGATAACTTATAAGATAATTTTTCTTCTTCCTTTCCGAAGACCAACATATCATACTTGGAAGTTATTTCGTCTTTGTCTATGTTTTCGGGTACAGGTTTTTTACGTATCCTATTTTTAAAGAAGCTAATGAAGGCATTGTTGTAAGAAGAGGCAAAATCCTTGATCTTTTGGTTATCTATGGCCCCTATACCTACCCTGTAAAAAAGATCGAGACTGGTCTGCAACTTAAAATAGACGACCATTTTATTGATCGTATCTTCATTTAAAGATACTTTTTGCGACTTCAATTTTCTACGCAAAATTTCTTTACCCTCATTTGCTACAGCCTTCTTTTCTTCTCTGAGTGATGATCTGATTTTAGATCGTGCACGTGCCGTAGTGGCATATTCTAGCCAGTTTTGATTGGGTTTAGCGGAATCGGAAGTAATGATCTCTAAGCGGTCCCCACTTTTTAATGGCGTACTTAGTGGTACCAGCTTGCCATTAACTTTAGCACCCCGGGTTCGCATCCCAACTTCGGTATGAATGTTAAAAGCAAAATCTAAAGGAGTGGCTCCTTTTGGAAGTGATATGAGTTCCCCTTTTGGTGTAAACACAAATATCTCTTTGGAATACAAATTCAATTTAAATTCCTCAACGAAGTCTACTGCACTACCATTAGAAGTTTCCAGAGCTTCTTGTAGTTTATTCAGCCATTCTTCTATCCCTTGTTCCTTTTGATCCCCATGTTTATATTTAAAATGCGCTGCATACCCTTTTTCTGCAATTTCGTGCATGCGCTCACTTCTAATTTGTACCTCAACCCATCTGTTTTCCGGACCCATCACCGTAATGTGCAGGGCTTCATATCCGGTTGATTTTGGGGAGGAAATCCAATCGCGTAACCGAATAGGATTGGGTGTAAAATGGTCGGTTACGATGGAATAGATTTTCCAGGCTATGAATTTTTCGTTTTGCTTATCCGAATCGTAGATAATCCGAATGGCAAACTTATCATAGATCTCATCGTAGGTTACGTTTTGGAGATTCATCTTCCTGCGTATAGAGAAGATCGATTTCATGCGGCCTTTGATGGTATATGATAGGCCTTCTTTACTCAACGAATCTTCCAATACCGCCGAGAAATTATCGATATATTTTTGCTGCTCCTCGTAGGTGTGTTCTATCTTCTTTAGGATATCATTATAAACCTACACCAGAAGAAGCGCAGCGAGGCACAGCCGGAAATCGTGGAGGACACCCTCGACGAGCACCTGCTTGTGTTCTGGCATAGAATCCATTGTAAGCATGTTGTGGAAACGGTCCGCTATTTTGATAATAATAACACGAATATCATCATGAAGCGTTAGGAGCATCTTTCTAAAATTCTCTGCCTGTTGAGAAATATTCGCATCTTTTTTAAGGTGTCCTATTTTAGTGAGACCGTCTACTATTTTTGCTACTGTTTCGCCAAATAATCGTTCTATATCATCGAGGGTGTATTCTGTATCTTCAACTACATCGTGTAGCAGGGCTGCTGCTATAGACACGGCGTCTAGCCCTATTTCAGAGGCTACAATTTTTGCTACTGCAATAGGGTGAAATACATAGGCTTCCCCTGATTTTCTGCGTTGATTTTTATGTGCATCTACAGCCACATCGAAAGCAGAACGAATCAGCTTCTTGTCTTCAACGGAAAGGGTCTGGTAGCTAATACGCAACAATTCTTTGTATTGCTTAGCAATTTCCTTGTTTTCCTTATCGATGGCGATTTGTGCGCTCATATATTAAAATTACCACAATCTTTCGTAGTTACCAACAAAAATCATGCCTGAAGGTTCCTAATTCGGTTAACGAGCGGGGGATGGGAATAATGCATAAAAACATATGCAGTATGGGGGGTAAGGTTACTTAAATTATTTTTAGACAGCTTTTTTAAAGAGGTAATTAAAGGCGATGGCGCAAAGGTATTTTTTGCGTAATCGTCTGCCTGATATTCAAATTTTCTGGAGACATAGTTCATCGCAATTCCGGTAATTTCTGATATAGGACTATAGAGAATGCCAAATCCAATAAGTGCTGCATGAAAACTTGGTATAGAAACTCCTATTGCCAGGGAAACCGCCGGGTTATTTATGAATAAAGATAAAACGTACAACATGAGTCCTGTAATTAGAATAGACACAAACAGGTTAAAAAGAATATGATTTCTTTTGTAATGCCCTACTTCATGTGCTAAGACCGCCACTATTTCGTCGTCATCGAGATCTTTAAGTAAGGTATCGTAGAGTGTTACTCTTTTTTCTTTTCCAAAGCCCGAGAAATACGCATTGGCCTTTGTGCTTCGTTTAGATCCGTCTATGACGAATATGTTTTTTAGTTGAAAACCAACACTATGGGCATAGTGTTCTATCTTGCTTTTTAATTCTCCTTCTTCCAGTGGTGTTTGTTTGTTAAAAAGGGGAACTATTAATTTGCTGTAAAAGAGATTCATAAAGATGGTAAAAGCGGCAATAAGACCCCAGGCATATATCCAAAAAGAATTACCTACCCATTCATAAAACCACATAATAACAGATAAGATAAGGCCGCCTAAAACGGCAAGCATAACCCATCCTTTTATTTTGTCTATGACAAAAAGTTTTCGGGTACTTTTATTAAACCCAAATTTTTCTTCTATTACGAAGGTCTTATAATATGCAAAAGGTGTAGAGAGGATGTCGCTTCCCACCATTATTATTCCAAAAAATAATAATGCCATAGGGATGGGACTTGTTGTGACACTTCTTACCAAAGAATCTATCCATTCAAACCCTCCAAATAATAAGAAAGATAGGGTTATGCCTAATGAAAATACTGATGAGAACAAGCCAAACATATAATTCGTTTTTTTGTATGCTTGTGATTTCAAATAAGCGGCATCATCAAAAATACCCTCTAGTTCCGCCGGTATAGGGTCTTGAAATTTTCTCGAATTTAAATATTCCAAAAATGTTTCAATGACAAATTGTACAATCAAAATGATCAGAATAATATAAAAAAGTGGCGTGTTAGGCATATCGAAAGAGTTTAGTAATCATTTTATTTAAAGCCCCGTTGTCTTTTGGCCTCAAAGATGAGTATTGCGGCAGAAACAGAAACATTCATAGAGTCTATTGCTCCCTGCATTGGTATAATAATTTCAGAATCTGCCTGGGCTAACCATTGCTTAGAAAGGCCGGTAGATTCTGTTCCCACAACAATGGCACTTGGTTTGGAAAAGTTTACGCTGCTATAAACCGTTTTGCCGTTAAGGGACGCTGCCCATATTTGGATCTTTTTCTCTTTTAGAAAGTTGATTAGCTCCGTTGTGCTGGCCATAGCAGTATTTACTGTAAAAACACAACCCACGCTAGAGCGAATAATATTAGGATTATACAAGTCGCTTTTTGGATTGGCGATAAGAACTGCATCTAGATTAGCCGCGTCTGCAGTGCGCAATAGAGCACCTATATTCCCTGGTTTTTCCGGAGCTTCGGCTACCAGAATAAGAGGATTCTTATTCTTTAATCTAAGGTCCGTAAGTCCGTGCGATTTGGTTTTGGCCAA
>CBDUCK010000185.1:0-5576 GCA_965365635.1 uncultured Muriicola sp. | reverse complement strand
AGAGTAATCTTATTGTTTTGTGCAATTGAACTAGAAGTAATAAAAAGGCAAAAAAGTAGGAAGTGTAACTTATTCATACATTTTATTTAAAATGGATTATAACCGTCAAGTTTACTAATATTTTCTCTAAAAAAATAACTTTACGGATAGAGAATAGGGTTTACCAAGGGTTGTACATCGGAATTTTCTAATTGGCCGTGCGCCAGGAAGTGGTTACACCGCCCATGATAACAGAATTTATTGGCTTTATCACTATCTTTGGCCGCAGAAAAGACGTTGCTATGCCCTTGCCTATCGAAGGATTCTCAAAGTTATCTAAAGAAGAAAAAATCACCTGGATTGCCGAACAATACACGCACAATCCTGAAATAAGTGTGGCACTTCTTAAGAAATATTGGAATTCCGATACGCGTCTTCAGCAATTACACGATGAATTTATAGAGAATACTATCTCCAACTTCTATTTACCGCTGGGCATTGCTCCTAATTTCCTGATTAATGATAAACTATACGCCATTCCCATGGCGATTGAGGAAAGTTCTGTAGTCGCCGCAGCAAGTAAAGCCGCGAAATTTTGGTTGGGACGTGGTGGTTTTAAAACCACCATTCTTGGTACAGAAAAAATAGGGCAAGTACACTTCATGTTTTCAGGTGACCCAGACAGATTGAAGGCCTTCTTCCGGGACATACTCCCACTATTTTATACCGATACAGAGGCCATTACTAAAAATATGAACGCCCGTGGTGGTGGTATTCAGAATATAGAACTTCGCGACAAGACTCAAGCTCTGGAGAATTACTATCAGCTACATTGCACTTTCGAAACATTGGATGCCATGGGAGCTAATTTCATCAATTCCTGTTTAGAGCAGTTCTCTAAAACTCTGAAAAAGGAAGCAGCTATTTCGAGTATCCTTTTGGACAATGAAAGAAATTTAGAGGTGGTAATGAGTATCTTATCCAATTATGTCCCAAACTGTCTAGTAAGAGCCGAGGTGTCTTGTCCTATAAAAGACTTGGGAGAAGAGGCTGGTGTTCCTCCATTAGAATTTGCGGAAAAAATGGTCCGGGCAGTTACCATTGCCAAGGTAGAGCCCTTTAGAGCCGTTACCCACAACAAAGGCATTATGAATGGCATAGATGCTGTGGTAGTGGCTACAGGAAACGATTTTAGGGCTGTTGAGGCAGGTATCCATGCCTATGCCTCCAAAGATGGTTCCTATTCTAGTCTTACCCATGCCACTTAGTTAAATTAGGAATGGAAATATTACAACACCCTTCGGCCAAAGAGTTAATGCAATTAGTAGCAGTGGCTGGCTTAGCCCAGAATTTTGCTGCCGTAAAATCATTAGTTACCACAGGTATTCAACAGGGACATATGAAGATGCATTTATTGAATATCCTGAATCAAATGGAAGCTACCGAAGAGGAAAAAAAAGCTATGGTAGACTTTTTTAAAACACATACGGCCACCCATAGTGCAGTCGTAGAAGCGTTAGGAAATTTACGCAAACGCACTTATTAAATGAAGGCAACGTATTACAGCCACGGAAAGTTACTGCTCACAGGCGAATATGCTGTCTTAGATGGGGCGTTAAGTTTGGGACTTCCATCTAAGTACGGACAAGTACTAACTGTGCATACAACAGCATCGCACGGACTTCATTGGAGAAGTTTGGATCATGAACAGAACATTTGGTTCGAAACAACGATCTACCCCAATGAACTGATATTAGGTTCTTCCAAAACCGTTGCACATTCAGCTACTCGTGAGACACTTTTAAATATATTGCGAGAAGCGCAAAAATTACATCCCGGATTCCTGCAGGATTCTAAGGGGTATGAAGTAACAACCCAACTCGAATTTCCAAGGGAATGGGGTCTTGGAAGCTCATCTACCTTACTTAACAATATCGCTCAATGGGCGGAAATAGATCCGTATACTCTATTATGGAATGCTTTTGGCGGCAGCGGATACGATATTGCCTGTGCACAACAGGACAAACCATTGTTATATCAATTAAAAAATAACCGCCCTATAGTCCAAACCATTGCATTTGATCCGCCTTTTAAAGAGCACCTGTATTTTGTATATCTCAATAAGAAACAAAATAGTAGGGAAGGAATAGCCAGCTACCGAAGTAAATCTTTTAGCCATATAATCTTAGTAGATGCTATTTCAAAAATCACAGAGGCTGTAGCTTTGTGTACTGAATTAAAGGAATTTGAAACCCTCGTTTTGGAGCACGAACAGTTGCTTGCAAAAATTCTTGAGCTACCCAGGATACAAGACCAATTATTCCCTGATTATAACGGATGTATAAAAAGTCTAGGAGCCTGGGGAGGGGACTTTGTTTTAGCCACTGGGGACGCTACTACAAAAAGTTATTTTAAAAATAAGGGCTTTTCTACGGTGCTATCCTATTCCGAAATGGTGTTATAAATAAAAAGCCCTAACAGTGTGTTAGGGCTTTCAATATTTATGTTAGAACGGTCTAGTAAAAGACAGACCTGTTATCCTCTATTTCTGCCTTTTCTTTTAAAGCGTTGAACACACTAGCAGTAATTCTGGATGCACTGGCTTCTTGCAGGGTATTCGCATACGTTGCATAATTATCCAAAGCAGGGGCTTCTTCCTTGTTGGTTACCTCCACTAAAAATATACCGGTTTCTCCTTTTATAAAACCAGAAGTACTTCCGACATTTAGTGAAAAAGCAGTTCCTACGACAAGTGGTTCACGACCTGCTCCAGGAATGGTTGGTGCTTTAACTGTTAGCGCAGTTGCAGTAGAAATATTTGTATTATTAGACGATGCAAAATCCGCCATTGATTTACCCGCGTTGTCCGCAATTATTTTAGCCGCTTTCTTCTCTTTTCTAAGCAAGGGTAGTACGGTTACCGAGGCATCCTCTACAGCCATTAATCCTTTTCGGTATACAGCAGTTAATTGCACCACAGCATATCCATTATTAATATCGAATCTCTTAATAGCTCCTAATTCTGTATCCTCACTAAAAGCCCATTGCACAATTCTACGCTGCGCTCCAAGGCCAGGTAGGTTTTCGTCCATAGCCTTAATTCGGTTTACAGGTCGCACCACATAGTCGTTTTCCTTCGCTAGGTCGTTCAGACTCTTTTCTGAATCTGCAGCGGCCATCTCAAACTTGGTTGCATCTGTAAATAAGGTATTGATGGTTTCTTCTGATGGTTCAATATCACGCGTTAGTGTAGCAAACTGCACCAAGTCGCGCTTGTCATCTACCTTTACGATATGAAATCCAAATTCTGTTTCTACCATCCCTATGAAACCAACGGGGTTACCGAAAGCAAAATCATTGAATTTTGGTGTCATTACACCTTCCTGAAAAAATCCAAGATCTCCTCCTCTTGGAGCCGAAGGACCATCTGAATTGTCTCGCGCCAGCTGAGAAAATATTGCATTGGATTTCTTAGCTTCAACAAGGATTTCTTTCGCCTTCTTTTCAGCTTCCTCTTTCGTTCTTTTTATTTCAGGGTTAGCACGTTCTGCTCCTTCCCAGGTAATCAGAATATGGCTTGTCTTAACAGAACCTTTTGGTTTTTTTCCCATCATTCGGGAAATTTTGTATACATCCCCATCGCGGTAAGGTCCAAATATTTCCCCAACGTTTAAAGACATTAATGAATCTGCAAATCGCGAGGGTAATTCACTTTTAGGACGGTAAACGGTATCAAATTTGGCATCTGAATTGCGGTCTAAAAATGCCGCCATATCCTTGGTGTTTTTAAAACCTGGATGGTATCCGTGGTGTCTCTTTCCTCAAAATACTCCACAGTATCTCCCAATAGTTTGGTAATCTCTTCTTCGGTAGCAGCTAAATCTTCATCAGATGGAGCTTCCTCGAAATACACGAATTGAATATCTCGCGACCGTTCCTGGGTATATTTTTCCTCACGATCTTTGATATACTGCTCTATTTCGCTTTTGTTTACTACAATACTGCTATCAGGGATTGCGGTATAAGGAACACGCACATATCTGATATCTACTTTGTCATTGGCTAGTTTATAATCTAGCTCTCCTTCTTTTAGGGTTGCACCCATCCCAGCACGCACCATATTAAAGTAGGCTTGCTGTTTGGCATTTTCAATAATAGATTCCTCATCTTGCAACCAATCCTCATATTGGGCAGGGGCATTTATTTTGAGTTCCAAAATAAAATCTCTGAATTTATTGTCATCAAAAATTCCATTCTCATCCACAAATTGTGGATTTTGCGCAAATCCGGGACTTGCTTTGATCACTTCTATGATCTGATCTTGTTCTATATCAATGCCAAGAGCTTCAATCTGCTGTGCAAGAATGGTATTTCGTTCTACCTGAGACCATACGCTGTTAACCAATTGCATAGAAGAAGTGGCGCCTGCATTTCTGGAAGCTCGTTCAATTTTTTTACGAAAGGCATCTATAGGAATTTCTTCCCCATTGATTTCTCCTACAGAAGAACCAACTTTGCCTCCGGAGAACCCGTTACTAGTAAAAATTCCCGATATCACAAATGCGAACAACGCCATTCCGATGATCAAAATTAAGACCGTGGTTCGCTTTCTTATATTTTCTAAAATTGCCATTTATAGAGATTGTTTAAAATCAGTGGGCGAAATTACCATTTTCCATGAAATAATAAAAGGGAAAACCTACCTATCTGCTAGTGGAGTACGGGTTACTCATCTGCAAGCACCTCAAGGGTCACCAAATCTATTTTCGTATTGGAAACTTCCAGTATGGTAAATAGATAATTCCCCACTTTGATTTCGGTATCTTTAGCAGGTATTTCTCCTGTTTCATTTACGATGAGTCCTCCTAACGTCTCAAATTCTTCGGTATCAGGAAGTTCTAATTTGTATGTTTCGTTAAGGTAATCTACCTCCAAACGGGCCGATAGTTTATAGGTGGTCTCGTTGACTTGTTCTTCATACAGGTCTGTAGAATCGTGTTCATCCTCAATTTCTCCAAATAATTCCTCTACAATATCTTCCACGGTCATCACCCCGGAAGTACCCCCGTATTCATCGAGAACCACGGCCATACTTTTCCGTTTCTTGATGAGTACCTTCAATATTTCATGGATGAGCATGGTCTCTGGTACAAACTCTACAGGGATTAAAATACTTTTAAGTGTTTTAGGCTTTTTAAAGAGTTCATAAGAGTGTATGTAGCCAATTATATTATCCACCGTATCCTTATACACCAATATCTTAGAATAGCCCGTTTCCGTAAAAAGCTTGGTGAGATTTTTTGGAGTTTCGTGCAATTCCACGGCTGTAATCTCTGTTCTTGGCACCATTACTTCCCGGGCTTTAACCGCCGAAAATTCGAGGGCATTTTGAAATATCTGAATTTCAGAATCAACATTATCTTCCTCCTCTACTGCTTCCATCTGTTCACTAATATAATCACCCAATTCCAATTTGCTAAACGATAACTGTACCTCATCACCATCAGTTTTAAAAAAGGTGCGTAAAATAAGGTCGGATATCTTGATTACGAAATCTGATATGAGTGAAAAAGTAATATAAAAAAAGTAGGCCGGTA
>CBDUCK010000184.1:0-5583 GCA_965365635.1 uncultured Muriicola sp. | reverse complement strand
AGATTGCTCTTACCACACAACTTATTGCCAGATTACAAGAGTATTTTGGAGAAAAAATAGCTGTATATCATTCTAAATACAGCCTTAATGAACGCGTAGAAGTTTGGAATAATGTGCTCAATAATGCTCATAAGGCACAAATAGTCGTGGGTGCAAGATCGTCGCTTTTTCTTCCCTTTCATCACTTGGGACTTGTCATTATTGATGAAGAACATGAAGGATCGTTTAAGCAATACGACCCGGCCCCGCGGTACCATGCACGAGACACAGCTATTATGCTGGCAAAATTACATAAAGCTAATGTATTATTAGGCTCTGCGACCCCCAGTTTGGAGAGCTATTACAACGTGCAAATAGGTAAGTACGGCTATACTTCAATGAATGAACGGTATGGGGGAGTAGTAATGCCCGAAATTCAATTAATAGACATTAAGGAGCAAGCACGTAAAAAGAGAATGAAAGGACATTTTTCCGAGCAGTTGATTAATGAAATTACCACCACTCTAGGGTTAGGGGAACAGGTTATCTTGTTTCAAAACAGACGCGGTTATGCGCCAATTGTTGAATGCTCTACCTGCGGCCATTCACCCCAATGTCCTAATTGTGATGTGAGCCTAACGTACCATCAGGGCAGAAAGCAATTGCGATGCCATTACTGTGGTTATCATATACTTTTAGAGGCCAATTGCATGGCTTGTGGCAGTTACACGCTCGATACAAAAGGATTTGGCACCGAACAGATAGAGAAAGAATTCAGTGAATATTTTCCAAAGGCCAAAATTGGACGGATGGACTTAGATACTACTCGAGGCCAATATGCATATCATAAGCTAATTCATGTTTTTGAAAAGCAAGAATTAGATGTCCTGGTAGGAACCCAAATGGTAACAAAAGGATTGGATTTCAGGCATGTAAATCTGGTGGGTATAATGAATGCGGATTCGTTACTTAATTTCCCCGATTTTAGGGCTCACGAACGCAGTTTCCAACTCCTAACTCAAGTATCGGGCAGGGCCGGCAGAACTAAAAAGAGGGGGAAGGTGCTTATTCAAACCTATAATCCGTATCATCCTATTTTACAGCAAGTAGCCCAAGGGGATTACGATGGTATGTATAGTGAGCAGTTGGCCCAGCGAAATCAGTACCACTATCCGCCCATAAACAGAATTATTAAAATCACCTGTAAACATAAAGACTATAATAAGGTCAACGAGGCATCTGCTTGGTTCGCTAAAGCACTTCGAAACGTTTTTGGTGCTCAGGTGTTAGGGCCCGAGTACCCACCGGTGGCCAGGATACGGAATCTCTATATAAAGAACATCCTCGTAAAAATCCCCAAGGAACAATCACTAATACAAACAAAAAAAAGCATTAAAAGAATTGAAAATTCCTTTAATGCTATAGGATCTTATAAAAGTGTCAGGATAATCTACGATGTAGATTATTTTTAACTAGACATTACTCAATGCCTCGGCTAATTCCGATTTCTTGTTCCTGCTGAGAGGAATAGAACGTCCGCTAACCTCTACATTTTTACTATTGAACTTCTCTATTTTTTCCAAATTCACGATATACGACTTGTGAATTCGCAAGAACTTATCTTCGGGCAATTGCTTTTCGAAAGCTTTCATTGTTGATAAAATAACAATATTAGCCTCATCGGTAACCAATTTTATATAATCACCAAGAGCTTCAATCCACTTAATGTCATTTAAAATGACCTTGCGCTTTTTAAGATTGCTTTTTACGAAAATATGTTCTTCATCTTCAGCAACCTGATTCATTTGTTCGTATTTCACAACGGCTCTTTTTACAGAGGCGTCAAAACGAGCCATGGTAATAGGTTTGTGTAGATAATCGGTTACGTCATAGTCAAAAGCTTTTAACGCATAATCTGGTTTTCCGGTAATTAGGATAACCTGTGGACTATTCTCTAATGACTCCAAAAGATCAAAACCACTGATAATGGGCATTTCAACATCCAGAAAGATCAGATCTATCTCATTGTTTTTTATACCATTCTTCGCTTCTATAGCGTTGCTGTACTCCGCAACAAGTGCTAAATTCGGATGATTATTCACCAATTTTGCAACTGCCATACGCTGCATAGATGAATCATCGACAACAATACTTCTTAATTTCATAAAGGGTTGATTTGTGGGGTTAAATCATCGACAAAGTACACAAAAAACAAGTTAAAATACAACAAAAGTTGTAAACAATGTTAGATAAAGTATCATTCGCTGATGAGCATAATTTAGGTTTTAGGTTAAGTTTTATTACATGATTCTTGTACCAATAACGAAGAAATATTTAATTTCTTGTAAATAGCGTAAAGAATTATTACTTTTGCGCACCTAAAAATAATATAATCATATGAATCATTACGAAACTGTTTTCATTTTAAATCCCGTTCTTTCTGATGTTCAGATAGAGGAAACAGTTAAGAAATTTGAAGATTTCTTAATTAAGAATGATGCCAAAATGGTGTCAAAAGAAAATTGGGGCCTAAAAAAATTGGCATATCCCATTCAACACAAGAAAAGTGGTTTTTATCATTTGTTCGAATTTACTGTTCCCGGAGAAGTAATTGCTCCTTATGAGCAGGAATTTAGAAGAGACGAACGGATCATGCGTTTTTTGACAGTTAAGCTAGATAAACACGCAATTTCATGGGCCGAAAGAAGAAGAACAAAACTAAAAGCTAAAGCGTAAGGAATATGTCAACACTACAACAGCAAGCAAAAGGCAAAAAAGATGGGGAGATCAGATATCTTACCCCTCTTAACATTGAGACCAGCAAACAGAAAAAATACTGTCGTTTTAAAAAATCGGGTATCAAGTACATCGATTATAAGGATCCAGATTTTTTAATGAAGTTGGTCAACGAACAAGGAAAATTACTTCCAAGAAGACTTACTGGGACCTCTTTGAAATATCAGAGAAAAGTAGCTCAGGCTGTGAAAAGGGCACGTCACATTGCATTAATGCCTTACGTTGGAGATTTATTAAAATAAAAAGAAGCAGACTATGGAACTTATTTTAAAAGAAGACGTACAGAATTTAGGATTTAAGGACGATGTGGTTACCGTTAAAAACGGATTCGGAAGAAATTTCCTTATTCCACAAGGATTAGCTGCAATGGCAACTCCTTCTGCCAAGAAAGTGCTCGAGGAGAACTTGAGACAAAAGGCACATAAAGAGAAGAAAGTGGTTGATGCTGCTAATAAAATTGCAGAAGCACTTAAACAATTGGAGGTTAAGATAGCTGCTAAAGTTGGAGCCGGAGATAAATTATTTGGTTCTGTTACAAATGCAGATCTTGCTGCTGCTTTAGAAAAAGAAGGACACGAAATAGATAAAAAGTATATCCTTATAAAAGGAGGAGCTATTAAACGAGCTGGTCCTTATGATGCTCAAATTAGACTTCACAGAGATGTGCAAGTAGACTTCCCGTTTGAAGTTATTGCAGAGAAAAAATAAGAATAAACATTCTTTATGTACTTAAAGAGCTATACAACAGTATGGCTCTTTTTTTTTGTCTATAGGATACCAGCTTTTTAACTAACGAATAATAGTTTAATTTTGAGGCCCTTAAAAAGGACGGCTTTTTTTATGAAATACATTCGATTAACAAAACAGCAATTAGAGGAATTACATCCGGAATTTATCAACTTCTTAGCAACCCAGTCTATTACTGCAGCGGAATGGGCAAACATTAAAGAGACCAAACCCAGCGTGGCGGAACAAGAGCTAGATGTTTTTAGCGACCTGGTATGGGAAGGAGTTTTAAATAAAGTAACCTATTTAGAGAATATCTCCGATCAGCAAATGCATTTATTTTATTTAACCCCTAAGGAAATGAAGCTTATCTCCGTTAAAGTGATGAATCCTGAAATCGATTTAAGAACAACGGTTGGTTTTACCTGGTTTAAAAAGAATTGGCAATCAGATTTTGTTGAATATTTGGTAGCCGCTAAAGCTTATACAGAAGATAAAAATCAGGACAAATTTCAACTCATCCAACAAGGGGCTGTAATTACCCAGGGAGATCTCTATCAATGGTTTGATAAAATCATAGAATAAGACGATATTTGCCACACTACTATAAACCATGGCACAAAAACCATCTATTCCTAAGGGTACACGCGATTTTTCGCCCTCTGAAGTTGCAAAGCGCAATTACATCTTTGATATAATCAAGAATCAATTTAAAACCTATGGATTTCAGCCTATTGAAACCCCTTCGTTTGAAAATCTTAATACATTACTTGGGAAATATGGCGATGAAGGAGATCGATTAATTTTCAAGATCTTAAATTCAGGAGACTTTTTGAACAAAGTACCTGCAGAAATCTTAGAAGCGAAAAATAGCGGCCTGCTTACCCCAAGAATTACTGAAAAGGCCTTGCGCTATGACTTAACAGTGCCTTTTGCAAGGTATGTGGTAATGCATCAGAACGAATTGGAATTTCCATTTAAACGATATCAGATTCAGCCAGTATGGAGAGCAGACCGACCCCAAAAAGGAAGGTTCAGAGAATTTTACCAATGCGATGCGGATGTAGTAGGAGCCAATTCACTACTTCAGGAAGTAGAATTAATTCAACTGTATGATGCCGTATTCTCGGATTTAAATCTGGAAGGTGTTGTTATAAAGATAAATCACCGGAAAATTTTATCTGGTATTGCAGAGGTAATTGGTGCCCAGGAGCATTTAATTGCGTTTACGGTAGCCCTGGATAAACTAGATAAAATAGGCAAGGAAGGGGTGATCAAGGAGATGCTTAAAAATGGCATCTCTTCCAAAGCAGTAGAAAACGCAACTCCCTTATTGGATGTGTCTTCAACGGATCTGGATGCACTAGAGCTTCTGAAAGAATTTTTAAAAGATTCTGAAGAAGGCACTAAAGGAATTGAGGAACTGGAGTCTGTTTGCCGATCCATTGATAGTTTGGGATTAAGGACTGCAAAGGTTTCAATAGATATTACCTTAGCGCGTGGGTTAAATTATTACACGGGTGCTATTTTTGAAGTGGCAGCACCGTCAGCAGTTGCCATGGGCTCTATTGGAGGAGGAGGCAGGTATGATGATCTTACCGGTATTTTTGGTCTCAAGAATCTTAGTGGGGTGGGGATCTCTTTTGGATTGGATCGTATTTATTTGGTTTTAGAAGAATTAGGACTTTTTCCAAAGACAGTAGATCTGTCTGTTCAGGTATTATTCGTAAATTTTGGTGCAGAGGAGGCTTTATCAGCCCTTCGACTCGCAAGTTTACTGAGGTCCAAAGGCATTAAAACAGATCTTTATCCAACAGATGCCAAGATTCAAAAACAAATGAAGCATGCCAATAACAGAAACATTCCGTATGTTATATTGCTAGGAGAGCAAGAACTGGCCAACGAATCGTTTGTTGTAAAAGACATGGAAAAAGGTCAACAATCTGATAGCTATGAATCAGGTTATCGCCTGTAGCTTCAACAATTAAATAATTTTCTGCCGGGTTAGGATATACCTTCCATGCATCCTCCTGACTGAACTCATCAGTAGAAGTCTGGATGGTATAGCTGACGGTCAGCCTG
>CBDUCK010000183.1:0-5595 GCA_965365635.1 uncultured Muriicola sp. | reverse complement strand
TACAATCCAGTATGCTAAACAGTTTTAAACAGAAGGTTTAAAACTGTTTAGCGCTGTCGCCAGGGATTCTATGTCTTCTGATGTATGCCCTGCACTGAGTACAATTCGGCTGGTAGCGAAGGAATCTTCGGTAGGATAGGGGAAATCCGTAACCAGAATATGGTTGCGTTTTAGATGTTTAGTTAGTTTGGGATTCGAATACCCAAAAACCGGATATTGGGGCATAAAATTTAGTATCCCCGGGTTCTTTAACATTTTTAAAAAATAGGTGATGTTCTTTTGTAGCAATATTCGTTTTTCATCATATAAGGTACATGCTTCCAACAGGGTGGCCATAAAAAAGGGTGCTGCCGGACTGGCTCCTCCAAAAAAATCTGTTTCCATTAATTGGGCCATGGTGTTTTTAGACCCAAAGAGTGCACCTGCCTGTAACCCCATTGCTTTTCCCATGGAAGCACATAGAATTAGATCTTTACAAGGAATAGGAGCTAGTATTTTAAAAACACCGGCACCTTCATCACCCACAACCCCAATTCCGTGAGAATCATCAACAATTAAAATACACGATTCTAAAGGCAGCGACTTTAATATATCAAAGGATGGGTAATTACATCCGGAAAAGTCGATCGAATCTAAAAAAACTACGGGGACCTCTTTCTTACGCTGATCTAAATGTTGGTGAAGGGCAATAGTAAGGGAAGTATAGGTTGCATAAGGCTTTGTATTTGTTTGAAATAGGGCAGAATGACTATTGGGGGCATAAAATAATTTATAGCCGGGAGCATTAAAATAACCACTCACCAACTGACCTGCTAAATAGCCCGATGACATGGTAATACAAGCCTCGCTGCCTACCCAGTTAGCTAACTTGTTTTCTGCTTTATGGTATAGAGAAAACCGAACATTAGACTTCCGAGAGGCCCCATAATTAGATCCATACTTTTTAATAGCGCGTATAACAAGATCCTGAAATGTAGCATCGGTCTGTACACCTAGATAGGAGGTGCCACCAAAATAAAGATACTCCTCATTTTCTATGGTTAGAATTCGACCTGGAAAAGTGTCAACAAGTATGCTCATGTTAATAAGGTTATACCACTTCCGCCCATACCTGGAAAAACAACGGTGCCATCGTCATTAATTTTAATTCCGGTGGCAATGTCATATTTTAATAGCATGGCACCATCCATATCTACATAGTCGAGTTGAGGTAAAAGTTGACCTATGGCAGAAATTCCTACGGAAGATTCTGTCATACAACCCACCATGATTTTTAGTCCTAATTCCCTTCCTTTCTCTATCATTCGCAATGCAGGTGTAAGTCCCCCGCATTTGGTTAGCTTAATATTGATCCCATTAAAATGAAGTGCGCATTTCTCAACATCCGCTTCAACTATGCAACTCTCATCTGCTATGATAGGTAATACAGCCTCATGTGCTACTTTTTCCATGCCGGCCCAATCATCGGCTTTTAAAGGTTGTTCAATAAATTCAACTCCCAATTCCTTTAGTTCAGGGGCATATATAATAGTTTGTGCTGCGGTCCATGCACAATTTGCATCTATTCTAAAGACAGCTTGGGACCGTTTTCGCAATTCGGCAACTATTTTGACGTCATCTTTTGTTCCGAGTTTTATCTTGTAAATAGGCCACGGTTTTTCTTCCATTTTTGCAACCATATTCTCTATAGAATCTATGCCTATGGTGTAATTAGACATGGGGTATTTTTCAATAGAAGTCCCCCAAATTTTATAACAGGGTGTATCTAAAAGTTTTCCGTATAAATCATGGGCTGCCAGGTCTAATGCACATAAAGCGAAATTACTAAGTCCCTTTTTTGATAGCCAGACATGGAAATACTCTGGTTTGGTAAATACATACGACTCTATTTCGGGGCGGATAGCCTCGATCTCCGACTCCAGACTACGCTGTGTAATTTGGTAGTACGGATTAGAAGTGGCCTCTCCGTATCCTGTTTGTCCATTATGTGACAAATGGACAAGAAGCGTATTCTGTGTATCATACGATTCTCTGGAGATAGTAAACGTATGGGCCAGTGTTAAGGTATGCTTTGTAATGTGAAGTTGCATGTGAACAATTTGTACTAAGATACTGAAAGAGCAAAAACAACAAATAAAAACCCCAACAATTTTGTTGGGGTTTGCTATATGTATTTCGGTACTGCTATTCTTCTGTACTATTGCGCTGTATTAGTTCTTATGCACGCTGCCAGATACCGATTTCATTTTTTCAACACGGGCCTCACCAGTATATCTAATGTCTGCTCCACTGCTGGCATCGGCTACCAAAGATTCGGATACGTTTACAGAAATATCGGCTCCGCTACTGGCATCCGCACGACATGTTTTTACAGAAAATTCCCTTGCATTAATATCTGAACCACTACTGGCGTCAGCATAGAACATAGTTGCTTCACCCACTATTCGGATATCAGCCCCACTGCTCGAATCAGCATCTACGTCCTCCGCAACAAGCTCTATTTTCATGCCTGCCCCACTGCTGGCACCCAGGGATATCTTATTGGCACGAATTACATTTTTTGTAATAATATCGGAACCACTAGAGGCACTTAGTTCGGTTATTGTTGGAAGGGTCACATAGACCATTTTAGTAGCCCGGCCAATATTTTCGATGGCATGTATACGAAGTTTTCCATTTTTAATATCGGTACCTATTAGATCAATAATATTCTCGTCGGCTTCAACTCTAATTTCAAAATCATCGCCTTGTGTTACATATACATCAAGTCCCTCAGAGGCGGATATTGCTGTGAAATCCTGGGTTACTTGTCGGTCGTCTTTTACTACGACCCCGTTCCCTCTTTTTCCTTCTCCAAAGTTCATATCAAATGCACAGGAAGATAAAAAGAGTGCCATTAAAAAAGCAATTGCGAATTTAGCTAGTGTTGTCATCATTTTTATTTTTTGTTTCCTTAGTAGCTCCTTAGAGCCTGAAGGAAGTGATTATTTTTTGTTAATGGATAAATCAAAACTATTTTAAAATACCTGTTGCAAATAGTTTCAGTTACCCAGTTGTTAGTATTAAGGGATGAAATGTAATTCTAGTTCTAATTTTCATTAGATTTTATCTTTACCCCATTTTCATCGATCTTCATTTCGAACGATTCCCCGTTGTCCTTTACGTTAATGTTTACACCATCTTCGTTAATAATAATGCGGCCTTCATCATCGTCCCAATTCGAGCCGTCTATGTCTTCCGGGCAATCCAAGCACTGAAGTTGGCCATTTTCTTGCATCACCCATTGATAATTAACTATTTCTCCTCGGTACATATCCTGATCGTAGCGGGTAATTCTGCCTATATTTCTTCTGGCACCCAATTCAAATTTAATAACTGTCCCCACAGGAATGGCTATGGAAGTGCGTACTTCCTGGTCCCTGGCCTTGCTTTCAATTGGCGTTGTTAAAAAGTTGTCGAGCACCAGGGTATTACCATCCAAAGTATAGTGGTAGTCTATTTTATCAGCGCGTTCCCTGGCTTCTGAAAAAGAACTGCCATCCGCATCCTTTCGGATTTTGATAGACGCTGTAGAATCTACAGATTTGGTAATATCGAATCGAACGTCATCCGAGAAAAGCAATTGTTCTCCCGACGCATCATAGGTTAGGTTCATTCCATTAATCCTGATGTTTTCCTGGTTGTCGAACAGATCACTTGCCTGTGTTCTTATAAGTAGCGTGTCTGGGCCATTTGGAAAATACAGTTCCTCTTTAACCGTAACACTACCTGTAAACGCATGGGCAGATGCTTCTTTTATCCCGAGGATAATTAATCCTATAATGGAAAGTAGCCAAAGTCCGAGTAATGAAAATTTAATAATGTTTCCGATCGATTTTAGGTTGGTGACCAAGATCTTGAGTCCCAGATATAACAGGAAGAAAAATGGGATACCAACTGCAAAAAAGGTTAACAGGGATACCAGCCAAAAGGGCAAGTTTGTGGTGCCTAGGACTTCGTAGAAGTCTAACCCCGGAATATGAATAATATCTAAGGTTCCTACGGTAAAGAGGCTAACAAAAAGGCCAATGAGGGTAGCGGCCCCAATAATGATTAATAAGATCCCTATGAATTTACCAAAAACCTTAAAAAGGAACATTATTACGTTGGCTAGTGCATCAAAGAAGGTTTTGCCACTACTTTTAACTTTGTTTCCCACTTCGTCATAATCAACCCCTCTTACTTTGTCTGCTACATCTTCAAATCCCTCTTTTACTTTTTTTTCAATATTACTTATATTAATAGGTTCACCTCTCATGTCTAATTTCTGAGAGGTGGTAACCGCTTCCGGCACAAGTATCCAGAGTAGGATATAGGCGATAAAACCAAATCCTGTAAATAGTGCTAAGAATATGAATATAAGTCGAATCCAAAGTGCATCGAAACCTAAGTAGTGCTCTAATCCTGCGGACACCCCACCTATGTATTTATTATCGATATCCCGGTATAACTTTTTGGTACGTGAAGTTTTTGGTTTACTAGATTTAGGGACATCTTCAAAGATCTCTTCATCTACCATATAATCTTCCGGTTGTCCCATAACGCCAATAACCTCATCTACCTCTTTTAAGGTGATAACTTGGCGATCGTTCTCCATTTTATCCTGGAATAGCTCTGCTATCCTGGCCTCAATGTCGGCTATAATTTCATCACTACCTGCAGTGCCCGAAAATGACCTTTTAATAGATTCCAGGTACCGTTGTAGTTTATTAAATGCTTTTTCATCTATGTGAAAAAGTACGTTGGCGAGATTTATATTAACTGTTTTATTCATTTTTTCGTTTTTTTAGCGTTGGTGACCAAATTCACGGCATTCCTCAATTCGTCCCAAGTGGTATCTAGTTCTTTTAGAAAAAGTTTGCCTGTTTCTGTAAGCCCATAATACTTTCGCGGTGGACCCGAAGTTGATTCTTCCCAGCGATAATTAAGCAAACCTGCATTTTTTAGTCTGGTTAATAAAGGGTAAATAGTACCCTCAACAACCAGCATTTTCGCGTCTTTTAAAGTTTCCAGAATTTCGGAATTCTATTTGTCTTCTCCGGGTAATATGGAGAGGATGCAATATTCTAGCACTCCCTTGCGCATCTGTGCTTTTGTGTTTTCTATGTTCATAATTTTTTAATTCTGTTAGCTGCTGCCCGATGATGAGTCGGATGTAAATTCAGCATTGGGTTAACTGTTCGTTTTTTGATGATTCATACTCTGTTAGTTAATGACACATGATTTGATTGATGAATAAACTACATGATGCTGTTACAGCACTTCTTATTTTATAAATTTTATAGTAAGAGGATACTTAAATACCTGACCCTCGTTAGTTCTGATTGTTGCCAGAATGGTATATACAATATTGACAATAAATAGAGCACCCTGTGCCAGACCGGTGATACCTAATGGCCACATCCAGGTTTTAAAAGGGAAACTACCCCTGTCGAAATGAAGGTTAAAACCATTAAAATGATCCCAATCTCCTATATCTAAAATACCGTGACTAAATATGTCTGGAAAGAACCCCAGGAAAAAAGGGATAGAGATCATAAAGACGCCTGGACATTC
>CBDUCK010000182.1:0-5633 GCA_965365635.1 uncultured Muriicola sp. | reverse complement strand
GTTCTGTGCTCTCTCTCTCTCATTAGGAATGGGCCTTCTTTCTTCACTCAGCTCCCATCCTCTTTGGTCATTTTATTTCTGATTTTTTTAATTGATTCTGCACGTAGTCAACCCTAACTGCAACTTATGCTCTTGTTGCTGCCAGATGTGCTCTTAGTACTCTTGCCGCTATTTACATTATGTTGCTCATGACACCTATGTATATTGTCATCGCCATAATTTTGCGCCCGTTCATATTCAGCGGGTCTTACATACATATCTTGGTTAGGCGATGGTAGAATTTTGGGTTGGGAAGCCAATGCGACCGGGCCACATTTTGCAAATGCCAAAAAAACTATGACCATGATAAATAGAATTCCCGATTTAGTTAGATCTCTATCTCTGCTTTGCATCACTTTTAAATTATGTGCCAAAATAAAAGGACAAAAGAATATTGGAAATGACCTACATCATATTAGAATACATGGAATTAAAATAATTTCATAGCTGGGTTATGGAGAAAGCTCTATTACCTAGTTAGTCAACAAAATTTCAATACCTATGATAAAGGATTATTCAAAAAAATATAATGACATCTCCAAGGCTAAAAAAGTTTTAGGTACACGTATACCGGCGATCATGAAAGGGTATGCAAATCTCCATAAAGCAAGCATTGCTGACGGCGTATTATCTTCAAAGACGAAAGAACTGATTGCCCTTGGTATTGCCATTACTACACACTGTGGTGACTGTATAGCCTACAATGTGCGCGAATCACTTGGAGCTGGTGCAAGTACTGAAGAAATCCTGGAAACCATTGGAGTAGCCGTAATGATGGGTGGCGAACCTTCGGTAATATATGGGTGCGAAGCAATGGAAGCCCTAGATCAATTTATAGTTTTAGAAAAGAATGAAGAACGCATCTAACAAAAATAAAAAAGGAACATCCAATTCTTCGGGCAGTGATAAAAACTATCGCAAACCACCCTATGGAGGCGATGGTTTTAGTTGGATCTATTTCTTCTTATTTGGGATCATCTTGTGGATTGCAATCTTTTCCAACCCCGTTACCGGTACCCGGGAAATAGGATGGTCTTTTCTGCAAGACACCCTTTTGGCGCAACAGGAAGTAGCAAAAATAGTGGTTGTTAATAAAGAATTTGCAGAAGTCTATATCAAAAAAGATCGTTTGGTAGAACAGCGGTACAAAGACATCAGAGAAAATATTTTTCGTGCCGAAGCAGGGCCACAATACCGCATAACCATTGGATCGGTAGAGACTTTTGAGGATAAATTACAACGGGCACAACAAGATTTTTCCCCCTCAGAGAAAATTAATGTACACTATGAATCTCGTACCAGTTGGGTTGGCATTCTGTCTTGGCTGGTGCCTTTCGGGATAATTATTTTATTCTGGGTGATCATTTTTCGGCGAATAGGAGGTAAAGGGGCAGGTAGTAATCCCCTTTTTAATTTTGGAAAATCTACCGCGAAGCTTTCGGAAAAAGGCGCCAAAAGCTCTGCGAGCTTTAAAGATATTGCAGGCCTAAAAGAAGCCAAGGTAGAAGTTATGGAGGTAGTAGATTTCTTAAAAAATCCACTAAAGTATACCAAACTAGGCGCAAAAATTCCCAAAGGCGTATTGTTGGTAGGCCCGCCGGGAACTGGAAAGACCTTAATGGCCCGGGCGGTCGCAGGCGAGGCCCAGGTTCCCTTTTTCTCGATGTCGGGATCTGAATTCGTAGAGATGTTTGTGGGTGTAGGCGCCTCCAGGGTACGCGACTTATTTAAAAAGGCAAAAGAAAAAGCCCCTAGTATCATATTTATAGATGAAATAGATGCCGTGGGCCGGTCCCGTGGAAAAATTAATGCCTTTCAGGCTAACGACGAACGGGAAAGCACCTTAAATCAACTGCTTGCAGAGCTCGACGGCTTTGGCCCCAACACAGGGGTTATTGTACTTGCCGCTACCAACCGCCCTGATGTATTAGACAAGGCGCTATTGCGCCCGGGAAGATTCGACCGTCATATTTATTTGGAACTGCCCACCAAAAAGGAGCGGTTAGAGATATTTGGTGTACATCTTCGTCCACTAAAACTTTCAAAAAATGTAGATGTGGAAGTGCTTGCCAAATTAAGTCCGGGATTTTCAGGTGCAGACATTGCCAATATTTGCAACGAAGCTGCCCTGATTGCGGCCCGAAAGAAAAAGAAGGCGGTGGAACAAGAAGATTTTATGGAGGCCCGAGATAGGGTCATTGGTGGTCTGGAACGAAAAAGCAAGATCATCTCTCCCAAGGAAAAAGAAATTGTTGCCCACCATGAGGCAGGTCATGCTGTGGCAAGTTGGTATCTTAAAAATGTAGATTCGTTAGTAAAGGTATCAATCATTCCGCGAGGAAAATCGTTAGGTGCTGCCTGGTACTTGCCCGAAGAAAGGCAAATAGTAACCAAGTCACAATTTATGGACCAGATTTGTGCCTCGTTAGGTGGCCGTGCCGCTGAAGAGATTATTTTTAACGAGCCATCCTCCGGTGCTTTGGACGATTTGGAAAAAGTGACGAAACAGGCCTATACCATGGTTGCCTACTATGGATTAGATGAAGAGATTGGCCCTATAAGTTTTTATGACTCCTCGGGACAAAATGAACGGATGCTGGGGAAACCCTATAGCGAAAATATGGCGCAACAAATCGATAAGGAGGTAAAGGATTTGGTGACTACGGCTTACGAAAGAACAAAAGCCTTACTATTGGAGCATCGCGACAAACTCGAAAAACTGGCACAGCTCCTTTTAAAACAAGAAGTGGTTGAAAAAGAAGATTTGGAAGCGATCCTGGGGGAAAGAGTAGTAAAAAAACTGGTGGGGAGCGAGGAGTGAAAAACAAAATTCCAAGACTTTGATGTCCAAAGATTGACTCTCGACAGGTAAAGAAATTATAGTACTGAATAAATAAACGAATTAAAATAACGTCATCATGGAAAAAGCACAAAAACCAGAAGAAGTACTCTTTAATGAAGACCTTCATTTTGAACACCAACAATGGCTGTCCGAACTTGCATTTTGGAAAGATGAGTTAAAATCCTTTAATAACAGATTAAGTGAACTTGTTACCCGCTGGACCAATAATGAAGTATTGGTGCAATTAGAACATTATCAAAACGAATTCATCCTTCATGGGGGCGTCATAGATGATTTGAAGGAAGCCATTGAACAGCATGAGATTCGTATAGCTGCCCAGACAAAAACCGGTCAAAATGCCTTGGATGCCATACTCGTTAAGAAACATTTGGAATTCAGAAACCGAATAGAGACCCAGCGACAGATTTATGCTGATTTGAAAAAGGCTTTTTTTAAATATCTTTCGAAGTATATGTAATGAATTTTGTTTTATAACTAGCTCCTCGAGAACAACATTAAACTGACAATTGTCATAGCTAATCATTTATTAGTACGCTATATTAACAGGCTATTTATGACTTGTAGGGACGTTTTATACGTTCCGTGGCTTCTTTATTATTTAGCGCTTTTGGTTAAATTTGATAAAGATCTACCGAGAATAAGATTATCATGGCAAAAAGAAAAACATCAGCTACCAAAACCATACCCAAAAAAGTGCCTCTCAATAAAACAAAAAGTGCCACTACTAGGGAAGACAAGTTTCTCATTGTGGGCATGGGAGCTTCTGCGGGGGGGCTTGAGGCATTTAAAGAGTTTTATGTTAATATGCCCAAATACCAGGGAATGGCATATGTTTAGGTTCAGCATCTAGATCCTACCCACAAAAGTTTAATGGTAGATCTCTTAAAAAAACATACCGACATGGTAGTATCCGAGGTAAAGGATCGTACTGTTGTTAAACCCAACCAGGTCTATGTGATTCCTCCCAATAAGGATATGGCTATTTTCAATGGATCACTTCGTCTAATGGATCCAATTGCTGCCCGAGGTTTTAGAAAACCAATAGATTTCTTCTTTCGATCATTGGCACAAGACCAGACAGACAGGGCCGTCGGAATAATCCTATCTGGTACCGGAACAGAAGGCACTTTGAGCCTTAAAGATATAAAAGGGCATGGGGGGCTATCTATAGTACAGGAACCTGAATCGGCGAAATATGACGGCATGCCAAGAAGTGCTATTTCTGCAGGCGCGGAGGATTTTGTGCTTCCCATCAAAGAAATCCCTAAAATGCTGCTCAAATATAGTAAGAACCGCAAATTTCAACCCGAAGAAAAAAAGACCAAAATTGATTCCGCAAACGATATTTTGGAAAAAATATTCATTCTTCTGCGTAATGAAACAGGATGTAATTTCGGGGATTACAAAAGTAACACTGTTATAAGAAGGATAGACAAGCGTATGGCGCTTAATCAGATTGACAAATTGGAAAACTACTTAAAGCACCTTCAAAATAATAGTGATGAAGTGGTAAAACTGTTTAAGGAACTGCTCATCGGCGTAACCGGGTTTTTTAGAGATAAAGAAGCCTATGATAGTCTGCAGAAGGCTATTATTCCGCATATCTTAAATAAAAAAATAGAGGGCGATACCATCCGTATCTGGGTGCCGGGATGTTCCACAGGAGAAGAAGCGTATTCACTGGCCATTCTTTTTGATGAGGCAATCCAAGAACAGACCAAAAACCTAAAAGTACAGATATTTGCCACAGATCTTGACGATAGCGCCATCAACTTTGCCCGTCAGGGTGTTTATCCCGAGACAATTTTAACCGATATTAACACAAAAAGACTCTCTCGTTACTTTCAAAGAGACACTACAACTTATAGAATTAAGAAAGAGATTCGAGATCAGGTTATTTTCGCTGAGCATAACCTCATAAAGGATCCCCCGTTCTCAAAGCAGGATTTAATTAGCTGTAGAAATCTACTTATCTATTTGAACCTGTCTGCACAAAAAAAAGTATTTAACATTTTTGATTATGCCTTAAAACCGGGGGGGTTACTTTTTTTAGGCAATTCCGAATCTTTAGGAGAGTTTGCCAACCTGTTTGAGGTAATAGACCGAAAACAGAAAATATTTAAGCACAAATTTACAGTCTTGGACAAAAAGCCAAGTATCAGTGAGATTTTCAGGGAACCAACTCATATTCATAGAAAAGAGAAAGCCCCGCCGAGCTTAAAATTGCAAGCCAAGGAAAATTTAGCAGAAGTTACCGAACGCCTGCTTCTGACCAATTATGCCCCTGCGTGCGCTATTATAAATAGTGAGGGTGATGCGGTATACTTTTCTGGAAATACAGGCAAATACCTACAACCATCACCTGGTGAGGCAAAATTGAACATAGTGGAAATGGCCCGTGAAGGGCTTAAAATAGATTTGTTAAGTCTTATTGTAAAAATTGGAAAGAGTAAAAAGACAGAGATAAGAAAGGGTATTACCGTAAAAACCAATGGTAGCTTCCAAACAATAGACCTTAAGATCATGCCCTTAAAACCTTCGGGTGACTTAAAAAATTTTTTCATGATTACCTTTGAAGATGTTCAAAAAGCAAACAAGATACCTTCCAAGGTTAAACAAGTCAGAGCCGATGAAGCTTCTGAGTTACATGCCCTGGAACAGGAACTTACAGCTACAAAGGAATATCTTCGCTCTACAATAGAAGAACTTGAAGTCTCAAACGAGGAGCTGA
>CBDUCK010000181.1:0-5650 GCA_965365635.1 uncultured Muriicola sp. | reverse complement strand
GTCTATCTGTGAGCCTTCAGCCATTATAAAAAACCCTGAATTGTCTTTACCCAAAAACTGTATAGCTAGTTCTGTGGCATTTGAAAGAAAGTCACCTCTACCCTCAATCATCGTAGGCATTGCTTCTTTTGCCAATATAAACGCTGCCTTTTCACTAGGCTTAATTGTAGAGAAATCATTTAAGGAGGTAGTATCAATAGTGAAATGTTTATCATTTAATGCTTGCAATAAATTTTGCCCATCTATTCGGTTGTTAAAAAACTGTAGTCCTCCACCGGCAAAAAAATCTAATTCGGACGCTACCAGATCTGAGGCAATTTCCTCCGCTGAACTTCTGTTAAGGGCATGAGCATAGAAACTCGCTGGGGTAGCATGGGTGATAGAAGAGGTGGCAATCATACCAGTTTTAATATTGTTCATAGAAACTATCTCCACCAAATTTCTTACCTCTGTTGAATCATCTGAGACTCCAATAGCACCGTTGTATGTTTTTACACCACATGCAAAAGCGGTAGCCCCAGCAGCCGAATCCGTAACATCCTCTCTGGAAGAAGAAGTTTTAATCAATCCTATATTCTTGAATCGCGCATAGTTCGGTGTAGATTCTTTGAAATAGAAGGCGGAAGAAACCTGAGTCAATCCAGTCCCGTCACTAATTAGAAGGATGACATTTTTAGGGACACTTACCTCTTCATTGGTATTATTCCCGGACTTATAAGCAACTAAAGTTAATACAATAGAAGCCAAAATAATACTCTTAATCTTCATATAATTTACTATGTATTACTGCTGTTTGCAACGGCTATGTTGTTTCTTAGATTCGTTTGAAGTAGTGTTTGGCCGTCCTTAGCGAAGATACTGAAATATAATTGTAAGGACTGTAATAGTGTGTTAATCAATAGTTCTTTCAATTGCAAAGAACTTATTTGGATTTTTCTACCAGCTTTTGGAAAAGGTAGCGCATTAAAAATAGACAGATTATGAAGTCTTAAGAGAACTTTACTCTTAACGTAAAAGGTAATCGAACTATGAAGTATGCTTATGGCAGCAGTTATTTATTCAAAGTCACGGCGCCAACAAGCTGTTGTTCCGCAATATAGTTTTGTGCGCTTCGATACTTTAACGCTTCCAGATAGGCAGTTGATTTTTTATTTTCATCAAAGGAAAGCGATTTGGTAACCCACTCTATTGCTTGCGGGAGTTCATCTGACAATTCCATAAAAACGGCCATATTAAAGCATGCTTTGGCCTTTATTTTGGGATTATTATTAATTACCTCCAATTGCCACAATGCCGAAGCTTCACTCCATTTATCTTCTGCAATAAACTGCGTTGCTTTTTCAAAATTAGGGGTCCCTTTCGTGAAATAGTCTCTTTCAATTTTTATATTGAAAGGTTGCAATCGCAACCCATAGGCACTACCTGTAGTTCTGCTCCTCTCAATTATAGAATCTTTTCTGTCGTACATCGCCTGCAGGGCTCTAAAGGAAGTTGTTTCTTTTGCTGACGATATTATCTGATCGCTAAAGGTAAGTTCATCTATAATCTCTTTGGCGTACGGGTTATAAATTCGCCATCCATTTTCTATTAAGGTCTCCAATGTTACCTCCTTAGCAGAAACTTTTACTCTCATTCTTAAAAGATCTAATTCTTCCATGGAGGTTTTCTTTACAGATATTTGGGTATCTGTATCATAATAGGCCAAAGAAAAAATAGCGTCTATATTGTACTTATCACATAGTTGTTTAATAGATTCCCAAGGGATACCTGTAGAGGCATCGAGGATACCATGACTAACATTTTCTGAATTGTTAAGCATTAGGATGGTATCGAATCGCTGGTCTTTTAGCAATTCTCCGTACAAGCCACGGATAGCAGCATCTTTCCATTGCTTTTGGAGCTGGTCATCTTTTATTGAGACAAGTTCGTCTAGTTTGTTGCGAAATTCTTCTTACTGCAGGGTAATGGATTCATCAATAATACCAATTCGTTTTATTTCTTTTGAAAGTACCACTGGTGCCGGTTCTAGACTAGTAAACATAACCGATTGTGTTGCCTCACAGCCAGAAAACGACATGGCTAGCGCAATAAAAACATATAAAACAAAAGATTTTTGCATAATACTATTTCTTGAACCGGTAAAAGTCCTACCTACAGAACCCACCAACCCTTGCTTTTATTGTACTAAAAAAGGAAACAAGTGGTGTAATCAAGTAAAAACGAGGTCAAATCAACCAACTCAGTAAAAAAATGTCGGCGAAGAGGTAAAATTGGCGTTACGTTTATAGAATCACCTCTATTGATTACCTTTGTGCCTGCTATTGAGATTATGAATAAGATTGTTCAGAAAAGTTTACAAGATTTAGAATTTCCTACCGTTTTGGAGCAGGTAGCCATGCGCTGTAATACACTGCTGGGGAAAGAGCAGGCCAGAGAACTGGCACCCTTGCACACTAAGGACATTATTCTTGAGGCTCTGGGTCAAACTTCTGAATATCTTTCGTCATTTAGTAATGAGAACCGCATTCCTAATCATGGATTCGATCCTATAGATGTGGAGCTACAATTGTTGAAGATAGAGAACACCACCCTGGAATTGCCTGGATTTCGGAGAATAAAACATCTTTGTCTTACGGTTATTGAACACAAAAAGTTCTTTAAAAAGTTTAAGGAGTACTATCCGTTGCTATTTCAATTATCGGAGTCTGTGGAAAGTCTAAAACAACTTCCGGAATACATAGACGGAGTCATAGATAAGTTTGGAAAGGTACGCGATGATGCCTCCCCCGATCTGCGGCATATACGGCAAGATATGGGCCTTGTGAAAAGCAAAATCAACCAAAGCTTTGGAGCAGCTCTTACCTCCTACCATGCGTCAGAATTTTTAGATGAGATTCGCGAATCTGTGGTCGAAAACCGACGGGTCCTGGCTGTTAAGTCGATGTATCGCAAAAAGGTAAAAGGAACCGTAATGGGGACCTCCAAAACCGGTAGCATAATTTACATAGAACCAGAAGCTGCTTTGCGTTATAGTCGCGAATTATCAAACCTTGAATTTGATGAGAAAGAAGAGATTCAACGAATTCTAAACAAACTAACAGATCTAATTAGGCCCAGTGCTGAGTTACTAGGGGCTTATCAAGGCTTTTTAGCCGCTATAGACCTTACCGCTGCCAAGGCAAAATATGCGTCCGATATGAATGCTATATTACCAGCATTTAATGAGGAAAAAAAAATAGTGCTCAGAGACGCCTATCATCCGCTTTTGTATTTAAACAATAAGCTTACAAACAATACAACCTATCCGCAGACTATAGAATTGCATTCAGAAAACAGGATTATCGTTATTTCTGGCCCCAATGCAGGTGGTAAAAGTATTACGTTAAAAACAATTGGTTTGCTTCAGATTATGCTGCAAAGTGGATTGCTAATCCCTGTTCATGAAAGAAGCTCGGTTTGTTTATTTGATAAGGTTTTAACCGATATTGGAGATAATCAATCCATAGAAAATCATTTAAGCACTTATAGTTACCGGTTAAAAAACATGAATCAATTCTTAAAAAAGTGTGATGCAAATACACTTTTTTTAATTGATGAATTTGGTACCGGAAGCGATCCTGAACTGGGTGGTGCTCTGGCAGAAGCCTTTCTCGAAGTTTTTTACGAACGAGGCGCCTATGGTGTTATTACTACCCATTATGCCAATTTAAAGGCCCTTGCCAATGAACTACCCCACGCGGATAATGCCAATATGTTATTCGACAGCAGTACCCTGCAGCCAAAATTTCAATTGGAGTTAGGGCAACCGGGGAGTTCGTTTACATTTGAGGTGGCGCAAAAAAATGGCATTCCTTTTAATCTGATCAACAAGGCAAAGAAGAAAATAGAGCGCGGCAAGGTGCGATTTGATGCCACGATCGCAAAAATGCAAAAAGAGCGAACCAAAATGGCTAAGACCGGTTCTCGTATGCAGGAAGAGGAAGGCAAGGCAAGAGAGGAAGCAAAACGGTTAGAAGTTTTAAATGAGAAGATAAAGACCAAGTTAGAGAACTACCAGGAACTATATGACCATAACCGTCGTATGATCTATCTCGGAAATAAAGTAAACACCGCATCAGAAAAATATTTTCTAGACAAAAAGAAACGACCTTTAGTTTCGGAGTTATTGCGCATTGTAGAAACCGAAAACAGCAAAAGAAAAAAGAAAACGGCCAACGAAACCAAAGTGCTGCGTGAGAAGAAAGTAAAAGTTGCACAGGAAGTAGCGCAAGAGGTGGATGTTATTCGAAAGAAAAAACAGGTTGCAAACAAAAAGAAGGCAATTAAGGAAAAAAGCAAACCACGTCCTGTGTTTAAAATTGGGGACAGGGTACGCTTATTTGATGGAAAAGCAATAGGAAGCATTGATATCCTTGAAAAAAATAAAGCGGTTGTAAATTACGGACAGTTTACGACCAATGTTAGTGTAGATCAGTTAGAGCTGGTGGAAACAAAAAAAGGAAGATGATGGTATCTGAAAAAAAAATTATTCTTTTTGACGGAATTTGTAATCTCTGCAATGGCGCTATCCAATTTGTTATTAAACGAGATACCAAAGATACTTACCGGTATGCCCCCATACAGAGCAGCATAGGACAAAAGCTTTTGAAAGAAAGAAACATTGACCCGGCTAAAATAGATTCGATTATACTCATAGAACCTTCTGTAGCCTATTATATTAAATCGGATGCCGCTCTAAAAATCGGAAAATCCTTTGGAGGGGGCTATGCGCTGCTTTCTATTTTCAGTTGGATTCCCAGAGTCTTCCGAGACGGTGTATACGATCTAATTGCAAAAAACAGGTACCGATGGTTTGGAAAAAAACCAACCTGTATGATTCCCACGCCAGAATTACAGTCAAAATTCCTGACGTAATTATTTCAGATTATTAAGAATAAAATCGAGTGTTTTATTGGTATTTAATTTTTTTGAAAAGGCATTATTATGATGTGTAATTCCTTTTGCCAGCCCAAGATCTTGCATGTATTTAATGGTATCTATATAATCAATAGCCACTTTCCCTGTCAAAAGAATATCCATGGGATCTTCTTTTAGGTACATTTCATAGATTTTCTTTAAGCCACTTAAATACAATCTGTCTTTTGTAAATCCTCCTCCTCTGTGTGCGCGTAGGGTTATGGAAAAAGCCTCATTGCGGTTTAGTTTGTACTTGCCATGAATAAGATCGAAGGTGTCTTTAAAGCTATATCCTTTTATTAAACTATCCGATGCTAATACTCTATAGGAGAGCTCTTTAAGTCTTTTTAGCGAAAGGGCGCTACTCATGTATTCGCTAAAAACAGATAAGCCTTCCTGGGTCTCAACGTTGTTAGGGAACCCATGAGAGAATATCTTTAAGGGCTGCTCGTTTGCATTATAAGTAGTAACCAGGTGTACCCCAATTTCATGATTTGCGAGTGTAAGCAATTGGTTTTTGCTGAATTTGGTGTTCCGCTTTAAAATAAGTGCCTGGTTTATGTTGCTTACCATGGCATCTGCCGCAATATTGGTAGAAAACCGAATGTTTAGCGGAAATTCATATTGTGCTGCAAATTCCTCAAAATACGCTTTTGCTTCCCTTAGTGCAGTAAACTCTGTATCTGCTTCAAGA
>CBDUCK010000180.1:0-5684 GCA_965365635.1 uncultured Muriicola sp. | reverse complement strand
GTTCAAACCGATCTAAATTAGTTACTTGCCTGTCTACTTCTACCTGCGAAAAGTCTGGATTTACGGTAAGGTCTAAATTTAACGAAGAAGAAAGACTAAACTTTACATCTCCACCAATCTTGGTATCTACAGTTGTTTCCCCGTCTATATCTGAATTAACTTCCCCTAAAAGGTACGGTATAATAGACAGATTGATATCGGGGGAAGGTGGCGGTGCATCCCAAACAAGCGTGCCGGTAAGGGCTAAGGCAGCCGTTGGAAATTGCCTGGGAATGGGTGTCCAACTCGATTTTTCACTCGATTTAAGATCTAATCTGCTAAAATTAATTCCCCATTCTGTTACACCATCTCTGTATCGGATAGATTTAAAAGGCAATGCCATTTCAAAGACCCATTTTTTATCATCTCGTTTTACTTCGGATATCCATTTACTGTCCCAGCTGAGATCTACCTTACTTCCACCATACATAGTACCATCCCATTGGGCACCTGCTGCATTAGATCCAAAAGAAAATCCGGTGGTTTGATTATTAAACGGGTCTATAAACAATAGAAAATTATCATTTTTACCAAACGAGAAATCCCGGCGTAGCGATTCTACATAATTTGGTCCCGGAATATCGGTATAGAAGGTGGCTACTAAATAAATATAATCATCATCATAAGTCATTCTAATTTCAGACTGTTGTGTAGCCTTCCCTTTATCCATGGGCAGGACCATAAAAAAGTCATCGGCAGCTTCGGTATTTTTCCATGCAAAATCGTCTGCTACACCATCAATTATGATGGGATGTGAAGTTTTTTTTATGTGTAGCCTAAAATTCTCATTTTTTTTTTGAGCGCACAACGGCAGTATTACTATTGAGAGACAAATGACTATATACGACCGCTTAAAACTAGACAAAGAGTGAATTTTTGGTACTAATAGTAACCTAACGCATTATTCATGGAAGGTGGCCTCCTTAATGCTTCCTAAATATAACACATTTGATGTTATTCTAGTTCACTCAAAATATTTTCTGCTGACCTGGTGATACTTTTATAACATCCATAACCCCATCGGGTAAAAAAGAATAGAAATATTCCCATAATGGGCAGATATACATACCATACACCCGTTTCTAAAAACAGGTCCTTATTCTTAAGCAGTTTACTGGCTACCGGAAGGGTTGTGAACATTAATAAAAAACTCAGGTATATGCCAACTCGCTGTAATAATAAGAGTTGGTTTTTGGCTTTCATAAATTGTACAATCGTGTCTTTAAAACTACTTTCTGCAATATTAATATGTTTAATATTTCGCAAGGATTTTAATGTAAGGACAGGCAGAATAATGAGGAATATGAGTGTAATTAAACCGCATAATTGTAAATACCATATTTCTAATTTCCCAAAGTTAAAGAGGACATAAAAGGCTGCTACAAAACAAATGACTGCTCCAATGGTTTCATAAATTGCTATTTTACTGAATTTATTAGAATATCTTTCTTGTGTCATTTTCTTGATCATTTCATTAGTAAGCTTTTTTTGATCTTCTAATTGCTGGCTCACCTGGGACCAGAGTGTTTGAAGTTCTTGTAGTTCCATATTGTTACTTTTTGATCATATTAGATTTAAGTTTCTGCTTTATTCTCGAAATACGGGTAGCGACGTTGGTAAGCGACAAACCGCTTATTTCTGAGATCTCTTCATATTTTTTCCCTTCCAGAAGCAATAAAATGAGACCACGATCGAGGATGTTTAACTGTTGGATATGTGCGTTAAGTACTTTTATACGTTCCTCTAATTCGGTATCTATATCGTCCATTATATAAACTACATCCTGATCTATAGATACGGTATTTAGGGCTCGTTTCTTTTTCTTTAATTGCCCAATAGCCGTATTTAAAGCAACCCTATACATCCAGGTGCTCATTTTGGCATCTCCCCTGAACGAATCATAGGACTTCCACAATTGATATACAATTTCCTGAAACAGATCATTTTGATCTTGTTGTTGTTCTGTATACAATGCAGACACCTTATAGATAAGCCCCTGATGTTCTTTTATTAATTGAGTAAATGTTTCTTCCTTACTCATGTTGGTTGATTGCTTTTGAGGTATAAGTATGCCTTTCAAGGAAAAAATCACACCCATTTAAAATTAATTAAAATAAGGGTGCGGTTCTAATTTCCATATAAGCTTACATGAATAGCTTCGTTTACTATAGGCGCGGCGAGAATGTTATAGGCTAGCCAGTGGTGAATCCTTTACGGCTAATCTTCCGGAAATAAACTTGAATCGAGAGATGGAATCAACTTCTGAGCATTTTTATAATATACCTTTTTAAGTACCTCGTCTGGCAGGTCCAAGCCATACATAGCCCAAAAAGCGTGGTATTTTTTATAATACGGAAAGTACTCATCGTCGCTTTCTAAGACCCTGAAGTAAGTAGGAAACTCTTTTGGTTGCCAACTATCTTTTCCAAATAAAATGCGATCCTGGTATTTAATAAAGAACTTTTTTGCATTTCGGGGTTGTCTGCCTAATTCGGCAATTATAGCACCAATTCCCACATACATATTAGGCATTTCATCTAGCAGGGTTCCCAACTTCTCAAGATCGTTTGCAAACCAACCCATATGAGCGTTTATAAATGTGGTGTTTGGGTGTCTTTTAATCATTCTATGTTGTTCTGCAATGATTTGTTCCCACGGTGCAGGATTTGTTTCACTGCGCTTTCTGTTAGGCCTGGTCTTTAATTCTAACCAGCGCTCGTTATTGGCATCCATAGGATCCCAAAAAGACTTCGGGTCTGCGGCATGTATTAGTACCGGAATATTTAATTCCCCGCACTTTGCCCAAATAGGATCTAGTCGCACATCATCTATGGCAATTCGGTTTCCATAAACATCTTTATTTCGCAGCCCCAGACTCTTAAATATTTTTAAACCCTTGGCACCATTGGCCACATCTGCGGCTAACTGATTAGCAGCATTCTCTGACCACACAGGAATTCCTACTCCTTTAAAATCAACATTGGCAAAAACAACAAACCTGTTAGGATAGTTATCATTAATGTTAGCCATTATGTTCTTGATATTCTCACCAGATCCGCCACTTAAATTTACCATAACCCCCATATTCATGGCATCCATGTCCGCAATTAAATCGGACAGGTTTTGAGTTGCCATTCTGTATTGATGACTATGAATATCAACAAAAGGAAATTTGGCTTTGGTTATTTCTGTTTTAGGCACTACCAGGGTAGACGGTGGATTATACTCCTCAAAATTCATTTCTTGTGCGTTCTGATTCTGAGCACACGAGGCTATACCTAGTGAAAGGAGGGCAATCTTAAAAAAGTTCGACATAAATTATGCTTTTTGAATAAATATATGTTTTTTATATTCTGTTGGTGTGTCCAAATCTAGTACCTTTTTTCCGGCATTCAAACCTAGACTATCACTTAGATTTGCAGTAATGATTTTGCTAGCCCCCACGTCTCCGTCCAGACTTTTAAGTTCAGAAAAAAGAGATTTATCGAATACCGCAGGAACTCCTAATTTCTTTTCATATACCGTGGCAACAATCTTTTTACATTCATTTGAATAGTGCTCAATAATCGTATTCAAATAGGCAGCATCCATATAGGGTTGATCGGCCACAGTTACTAGTATAGCATCCGGAGGGTCTCCCCCCAATGAGATCTCTTTAATACCATGACTAAGTGATGTTCCCATCCCCAATTTCCAGTTAGTATGTATCAGCATAGTAACCTCCTCTGTATCGATCGTTTCTATAATGGCATCCGCATTGGCACCAAGTACAACGTATGTATTCCTCCCATTACAGTTCTTAGCTGTTTCTATGGCATTGCCCAACAGGGTAGTATCTTGCCATGGCAGCAATTGTTTTATCTCTCCCATCCGGGAAGCACTACCAGCAGCAAGGATAAGTATGTCTACCTTTTTATTCATCAACTGTGTATTGACCCTTTTTTATTCTTAAGTTTTACTGGAGATTGACTCCGGTGTACCGTCAATATTTCAGAAACAATAGCAACGGCAATTTCTTGTGGGGTTTCAGCCCCAATATTGAGTCCGGCCGGGCCGTGTATAGCATCTAAAAAAGTGTCATCTACATCAGGGCAGACTTCAATAAACTCATTAAGCAGTTCTTCTCTTCTTTTGAAAGGACCTAAAAGACCTATATAAAAAGGCTTGGTTTCTTTTAACTGTAGTAAATACTGAAGGTCTTTTGCATAGTTATGATTCATTAAAACAACAGCAGTTTGTGTATCTATATTAGATGTAGGCAGGGCTTCAGGTGTAATTGCAAGTAGCTCTTTGGCACCATTAAAATCACTACGTTGTTTATCCTCCGTTGGCGGTGCAACGATGGTGACCTCCCACCCTGTTTGAGATCCGTACAAGCAAACTTGAACGGCATCGTGCTCCGCTCCTATAATAAAAAGCTGTAAAGCAGGTTTCAACTGTTGTTTAAATTCCACTAGTGAGGTCTCCGGTTTGTGGTTGGCCAGAACGGGAATATTTTTCTTGCCGAATTGAAAGACTGTTCCAAACTCGGCGTTTTCCATGATACTCTTCTGATAAAAACAACGCATAACCAGGGGTACTCGGTCCTCAATACATTTCCAGAAATGTTCAATAAATACTTCATCCGGGTTAAAGCTTTCAATCAAAATATACAGTATTCCTTCGCATCCTAGCCTATACCTTCCATCATATGCCATTATTTTGGCTACCCCATTTCGGAATACGCTCTCGGCTTGCCTGTAAATTTCTTTTTCCACACAACCACCACTTACAGCACCTACCATGGTACCATTTTCTAACAAAAGCATGGTAACCCCCGGTTTCCGATATGAAGATCCCTCTAAAGCAACTACCGTTGCTAATGCTGCCTTAATACCCAGGGAATTGGCTTTTTGATACGCTTCTAGTATGTTTTTTAATTCGTAGGTCATCCTAATAGCATTCTCGTGTTGATATAAAATATACCAGATCACCTTTTGTATATGATCTTTTGGTGGGTGGTATCCTAACAAATCCATCCATTTTTGATAAACTCAACAAATCCCCGGAACCATTGGCACCTATTAAAGAAGCCTTACTATTTCCTGCTTTTCTTTTTAGTTGAACTCCTAAAAAATTAGTCAGATCGTTAGTTATTTCTAACGAATTGTTTAAACAAACTTCGAATTCTAAAATAGGAATTCCCAGCGATCTGTATAACCAGGGTTTAAAATAGATATAAAAGTTCATGAACGTAGAAACCGGATTACCAGGAAATGAAAAAATAACGGTTTGCGATGATTCTTTGGTTCCAAACCAAAAGGGCTTTCCCGGTCTTTGGGCAACTTTATGAAAAAGTTTTTCTACTCCTAATTCTTTAAAAATTTGCGGAATAAAATCAAATTTCCCTTTGGACACCCCACCACTTAATAGTAGTACATCCATTTCTTCAATAACATACCCTAATTTTTGTCTTAAAAGGTCTTTATCATCCGAAATATGTAAAAGCATTGGAGTTATTCCCATCTCAATTAAGGACGCATAGAGCGAATAACTATTCGATTTCCTAATTTGATGCATCATCGGTTGCTGATCTATATCTACCAACTCGTTTCCGGTGGATATAACCGCAACTCTTGGCATTTTTTTTACAGATACCATATGCT
>CBDUCK010000179.1:0-5737 GCA_965365635.1 uncultured Muriicola sp. | reverse complement strand
TATGCCTGTGGTTATTTCACTTCTTAATGCCTTTACCGGATTATCTGCAGCCGCTGCTGGTTTAATTTATGCCAATAAAATAATGTTGGTTGGTGGTATTCTGGTAGGATCTGCGGGTATTATTCTCACAGTCTTAATGTGTAATGCCATGAACCGTTCGCTCGTTAATGTACTTATCGGAGGCTTTGGTGAAAACAATCAGACCGCGAGCACGGGTACAGACAACCAACTTGCTAAGGAAATTACTATTACCGATTTAGCAATACAACTATTTTACTCAGAGTCTGTGATTGTTGTTCCCGGTTATGGGTTGGCAGTGGCTCAGGCTCAAAAGGTGGTAAAACGAATGGATAACTTATTATCTGCTAATGGAGTTGATGTGAAATATGCCATTCATCCTGTAGCTGGTCGTATGCCAGGTCATATGAATGTATTGTTAGCTGAGGCGGATGTCCCCTACCCTAAATTACTAGATATGGATGATGCCAATGAGGCGATGCCAAATACCGATATGGTATTGGTTATAGGTGCTAATGATGTGGTAAATCCTGCCGCTTATGACGATCCTTCGAGCCCCGTATATGGGATGCCAGTTATTAATGTATGGGAGGCAAAAAATGTAGTGATCCTGAAAAGAAGTATGAGTCCGGGATACGCAGGTATTCAGAATCAGTTGTTTTTCCACCACAAAGCCAAAATGCTTTTTGGAGATGCAAAAGCAACACTGGAGCAGCTGAATGACGAGATTAAAACCATTTCTTAATCTCCTGGATCATTGTTTTTTGGATTACAAGATTTCATCTTGTCTAAAAATCAACTCTTGATCCTCCATTTCCCTTACCACAAGACCTATATACTGATCTATGGTTTTATTAACAACAATGGGATCTGTTATCTCTATTACACCACGCCAGATAAGCTCTCTTTCTTTACCAACACAAATACAATACAAAGAAGTTTCTACTAAATATACGGTATACTGATCATAATAGTCATCATCGTAATAGATATCCTGATGACTCATATAGTCGTCTTTAAATCGTTCGTTAGTTCTCTCAATATCTGCCAATTTTTGACTGAATGATTCTCTGTTTTCAGTACCCAGTACTTTAGTAAATAAAATAGCATCAAAATCTTTATCCAATAATTGTTCTTCAACCTCATCTAACTCAGCTTCTGACTTTGAAGCCTCTGTGAATGTCACATCAAAAAGGTCTATGCTTCGCATTGCCTCAATATTTCGTTGTGTGAATTCCTGAACCATTTTGGTTTCAAAATTCTTTTGTGCATTTTTTTTGGAGGTCATGCCCACAACCAATACTTTGGAGGCATCAAAGATTACGATCTCAGGGTTTTTCCAGGTACTCACCAATTCAGCACTTGTACAACCCATTAACAGCACCAATAAACCAATAACTAGCTTTCTCATGGGATTATTTTTAGATTAATGTTCTTTTTTTATGATCATTCCGCAAGATATCCTTCAAAAAATGTTTCAAAGAGAATTAAGTTTTAAACTACAACAAAGGCCGTTTAATTCAAATGATAAATATCAGTGTCACAAAAATTCTAAATTATTGAAAAAGTTTCAAAAAGTTTAGGGATGGTAACATGCCATCCATAGGTATCCTCAATTTTTATTCTGAAGCAATCTAATGCAGTTGGTTCACCATGTATCAGGAATACATTTTCGGGTATATTTTTAACAGCTCCCAACCAGTGAATAAGATCTTTTTGATCCGCATGAGCCGATAAACTTTCTATATGAGTCACTTTTGCATGTACGTCATGGTATTTTCCAAATAGCTTCAGTTCGTGTGCCCCCTCCAAAAGTCTTCTCCCTCGTGTTCCCTCGGCCTGATAACCAACCAATAAAACTGTGGTTGTTGGCTTATGTACAAGTTGCTTTAAATACGTGAGGATACGCCCTCCCGTGACCATTCCACTTCCTGCAATAACTATTTTAGGTCTGGGATCATCAATGGTGTTCCAGGTATCTTTATAAGATTGTACTATATTCATATGCCGGCACATTGCATTAAAGTCTTTTAATGGTAGTTTATGCCAGGATGGAAAGCGTTGGAACATTGCTAATACATCGGCTCCCATTGGGCTATCAATAAATATGGGAATATTAGGGATTTTATTTTTTTGATAAAGCCTCCAAAGCAAAAACATCACTAATTGCAGTCGTTCTACAGCGAAAGACGGGATCAACAGATTTCCCTGTTCTTACAATGTAGTATTCACCAGATCAATAAGTCTGTCTTCTACCCTTTCTTCGGGATGTAATTTGTTACCATACGTACTTTCAACAAAAAGAAAGTCGGCCCACTCTGGCCGTTTAGGAGACTCCAAAATTAAATCATCCGTTCGGCCAATATCCCCTGAAAAAACAAATACCTTGCCATCAATATTGAGTTCTATATAGGTTGCGCCGAGAATGTGTCCATTATAGTTGAATCTGCATTGTATGTTCTGTGCTAATGAAATCCATTTATCTATTTCCACCCTTTGAAATAACACAATAGCCTTATTGGCTTCTTCCAAGGTATAAAAAGGTAACGCCGGCTGGTGTACAGAATACCCCTCTTTATTGGCTTCTTCCGCAGCTTCTTCATGAATTTTAGCACTATCTTGGAGTATGATCTCTGTAACAGCCAACGTGGGATCGGTACCTAAAATTCTTCCTTTAAAGCCTTCTTTAATAAGGCGAGGTAAATAGCCGCTATGGTCTAAATGACCGTGCGTAAGTAATACCAAATCTATTTTTGTGCAATCTACAGGCAATGATTGCCAGTTTATTTCTCGCAACTCCTTCAATCCCTGGAACATACCGCAATCTATCAGGATATTCAATTCCGAAGTTTCCAGATAGAACTTAGACCCGGTAACAGTGTGTGCAGCCCCTAAAAATTGAACCTTAACCATGCTTTTTTGATTTATCTTCAAAAATTACATAACGACGCTACTTCATTTAGAATCTTAGCTTTTCTGGCCTCTGATACCCCCAAGTGATCCAGATAGAAGCTATCCTTGTGCAATTGCCTGCAAAGGACGATATCTCTACTGAGCAAAAATTCCTTTTCACGTCTGGTCATCAATGTGGAAACAGTAATGGGATACAATCCCAGTCTGTCTATCCTATTTCGCAGCCCATTATCATCTGGATGATCCCAACTCAGAAGATACAGGCCAGCACATTTGCCATAGGCAAGCGTATCCTCAGTAAATCGTGTATTGGTAACAACCCAGCCCTCATTGGGTCTATTCAGGTCAGTTTTTGTTCCGTAGGTTGCATTGCACACATCGGTATAACGAGCATGTATATATAAAGGGACTTTTACATTGCAGTTACGCCCTTCCTCTCCATGAAATTTACACTCTATGATAATGGTCTTCGCATTCTTTTTGGCAACGACGTCTATTTCGTGTTTTACACATTTACCATAAACTACCTTGCCAACCTCGGTGATATACCCCGAATAAGTAAGCAGTGTGCTTATAAAGTTTTCAAAAGGAAATCCGGAGGGGCCCAGTTCATAAATTGCTTTTTTAAGTTTGTATTTTGAAGCAAAAACAGGTTGCTTTTTTTTTAAGATAGAATAGGCCCTATTATATATTTCCCTTGTAGTAATACCCGTATACAATTCATCCTTTACTTTACCCAACACCTCATTAATTACTGATTCACCGGCCCCACTACGCCGCAAGGAATCAGCTAGTTTATCCATAGAAAAGGGTACTGTTTTTCCGGATGATTTCCTGATCTCAATCTCTTTTTTGCTCATTCAGTTACGCATTAGCATGCGGCATTACCATAAAAGGAATGGTTACGTGAAATCCAATCTTTTTTATGATAGGCTCTATAAAGAGGCGTTCCAAAAACGTGTGCTTATTCTGTATCATTGCCAATAAGTTTACCTTCGTCTTTAATTGAAAATTATTAATGCCTTCAATGATTTCCTGGCTTGGGAGTTCATGAAATAAATAGTTGCAGTCTTTTAACAGGATTTCCAAGGTGGCCTTATTGGTAGTCTGCTGCGCTGTTAATTCATGTCCGGAGGAAATATGGATAATCTCTATACGAGCTTTGTGCAACTTTGCTAAATAAATTAAATCGTTAAGTTGCTCTTCCCTGTAATTAACTTCAAAATCGGTCGGGAATAAAATTTCTTTCGGCGCCTCATATTGGAACTCAGCAGGTATAGCAATTACCGGACACGGTGCTTTCTTTATAACATGAACTGTATGAGACCCCAAAAAAATCTCTTTTGCTCCCGTGGCTCCCTGAGTACCCATTATAATAAGATCTGCTTCTTTCGCAGTTGCCAACTGAACAATCTCATCTACTAATATATTAAAAGCAGAATGGGTATAAAAGGTGTGCTCTGGGTACCCAAACTCTTCCTCGAGTTGTTTTTTAAGCGCATCTAATCCCTCCGCCGAAACCGACTGATAAATATCTCCCAATCCTATCTGACCAGGACTATGTAAAATATACTCGGATTCATATATTGCTGGCGTATAGGTATTTACAAGATAAAAAGTGCATTCTTCATCTTTAAGTAACTGAATCGCATATTTAATTGCGTTAAATGCATTCTCGGAAAAATCGGTGGGAAGAATAATTTTTTTCATTGCTATATTTTTTAGATTAACGCGCTAAGTTTTGAAGAACTAAAAAAGGAATCTTTATATGCAATCCTAACTTGCTGACCGTAGATTGCATAAAGATATCTTCCATATGGGAATGCCTTGTATTAACCATTACGAGCATATCAATGTTGTTATGAACTATATACTTTGTTATTGCAACTATTTTATCTTTTTCCGGCGTAGTTTCAAAAAACAGGTTGGCTTTAACCAGTCCTTCCTTTACAAATATTTTGTTGTCTTCTTGTCGCAGGGAAAGTTTCTTCAAAGGATCTATGTACAGCATATGAATAGTAGACCTGAATGAGCCCGCAAGTTCGCAAAGGAGTTTAAGTTCTCTCTTTTTGAAAGGAATTAAATAATTGGTTGGGAAGAGAAGTTCTTTGGGCGCATGGAATACATACTCCTCAGGGATCGCCATTACCGGACATTGCACATATTTAATTACAGAGAGCGTATTACTACCAAATGTAGCAGAACGATCATTCGCAACCCCTCTGGTACCCATTACTACGATATCAATATTTTCCTCGTCAACCAAATCATTAACCTCATCAATCAACGAGCCAAAAGCAGCAACGGTTTTATAAACATGTCGTGGGTTAGGGGCATACTCTTTTACTTTTAACAATAAAATCTTTAGTTCTTCTAGAGAAGACTCGTATACTTCTTCTTTGTGCTTTTCTAAAGTATATCTGTCAGTAATGTTCCCATGTTGGTATACCTCATCTGCATACGCATGTAAAATAAAGATCTCACTCCGTTCATATTTAAATATGTCACAGGCATATTTTAGTGCATGATAGGCATTGTCTGAAAAATCGGTAGGAACAATTATTTTTCTCATTGTACTGCTACTTTTAGGAACGTTGTTTAAAGTTAGGTATTCATAAATGGGTAAACCATGATTTTCGTCAGTTTCAGAATTGAAAAAAATATATAGTTTAGCTATGAATAAAAAACTCCCATGAAAACTAGCTTTAAGAAACTAATTTCTTCAGAAATCCCAGTTCTTGTGGACTTCCATGCAGCCTGGTGCGGCCCGTGTCAGATGATAGCACCTTCGGTGGAACAGATCGCC
>CBDUCK010000178.1:0-5831 GCA_965365635.1 uncultured Muriicola sp. | reverse complement strand
AGATGTCTCCTTTGATGTTATTTGCTGCTCAGCAGGCACAGGAGGTACGCTGGCAGGACTCATTAATGCATCCTATCCTCAACAACAGATTTTAGGGTTTGCAGCCCTTAAAGGTGATTTTTTGCAAAAAGATATTTGTAGTTTTGTAGAGAAAACAAATTGGGAGCTGCAAACGGGCTATCATTTTGGAGGATATGCTAAAATATCTGAGGCGTTAATTACGTTTATCAATGACTTTAAAAAAGCGACCCAAATTTCTCTTGACCCTGTGTATACAGGAAAAATGATGTTTGGGATCCTGGAGTTAGTTCGCAAAGGATATTTTAAAGAAGGGGCCAACATATTAGCTATTCACACCGGGGGTTTGCAAGGGATATACGGAATGAACCAATATTTGAAAAAGAAAGAATTACCATTAATAGAACTATGAGAATTTTTGTATTGTCTGTCTTATTAGGACTATGTATAGTAAGTTGTGGAACCAGAAAAAGAACCACCTATGCTAAAAAAGATAGCAAGTTAATAGTAAATACCCCTGAGGATAGGAAAGCTAAAGATGGCCTGTATCCCATGCCCGAGGATACCGGTAGGTTTGTAAAGTTTCCGGTGGCCTCTATTCAGGATTATATAACAACCTTTGCTGAAATAGCGCAATACGAAATGAAAGCTTTTGGAATTCCTGCGAGTATTACACTGGCACAAGGCATCTTAGAGAGTGGATTTGGGAAAGGAGAACTCACCCTGAAAACCAATAACCATTTTGGAATAAAATGTCATACCGGATGGGACGGCCCATATGCCCTGCACGATGATGATGCAAAAGGCGAATGTTTTAGAAAGTATAATCATCCTATGTATTCTTTTCGGGATCACAGTATATTCCTGACATCGCGGTCCCGGTATGCGGGCCTCTTCCGTTTAAGGAAAGATGATTATAAGGGCTGGGCGCATGGACTTAAAGCAGCCGGCTATGCCACAGATAAAAGATACCCAAGTAAGTTAATATCCTTTATTGAACGCTACGAACTATATGAGTATGACAAGGCAGTACTCAAAAAAAATTATATCGTTAAAACAACCCCCAGAGCAACGGATTATAAGGTCTATGTTGTAGAGGAAGGGGATACGCTTTATTCTATCTCCAGACGGTACCTGGTCTCAGTGGAGGAACTCAAGAAGCTGAATCGACTCAATGACAGTATTATTTCTATTGGTCAGGAACTGCGAATTCAGTCCAACAACATTAAATAACTATGAACTATAAACGAAGTAGTGCCTTATTTGCAGAAGCTCAGCAGTATATCCCCGGTGGCGTAAATTCTCCTGTAAGGGCTTTTAAGGCGGTAGGAGGAACCCCCATCTTTGTTAAAGAGGCAAAAGGCGCCTATCTATATGATGAGGATGGGAACAAACTCATAGACTATATTTCTTCCTGGGGGCCACTTATTTTAGGGCATGCCTATGAACCGGTTATTGATGCTGTGATTGAAAAAGCAAAAAAGGGAACTTCCTTTGGGATGCCTACTGAAATAGAAACCGAGTTGGCCAAGTTGGCTATCTCTATGGTTCCGAATATAGATAAAATTAGATTTGTTAATAGTGGTACCGAAGCATGTATGAGTGCCATACGATTGGCCAGGGGCTATACCGGAAAAGATAAGATTATTAAGTTCGCCGGATGTTACCACGGGCATGCAGATTCATTCTTAATACAGGCAGGGAGTGGCGCCGTCACCTTTGGAAGTCCCAATAGTCCCGGGGTTACCCAGGGCACAGCAAAAGATACGTTACTTGCAGAATACAACGATTTGGATAGCGTGGTTGCGTTGATGAAAGCTAATAAGAATGAAATAGCCGCCGTTATCATTGAGCCTGTAGCTGGCAACATGGGCTGTATTATTCCTGAAGATTCTTTCATAAAGGGGCTGCGAGAATTATGTACCAAGGAAAATATTTTGCTAATCTTTGATGAGGTAATGACGGGGTTTAGGTTGGCAGCCGGAGGCGCACAACAAGTACTTGGAATTGCTGCCGATATTGTGACATTTGGTAAAGTTATTGGTGGCGGGTTGCCCGTTGGGGCTTTTGCTGCCCGAAACGAGATTATGAGGCATCTGGCTCCCGAAGGACCCGTTTACCAGGCCGGGACACTTAGCGGAAATCCTTTAGCGATGAGTGCTGGTCTTGCCATGCTGAACTCCTTAAACGAACAGCCTCAGGTCTTTGATCGGCTTGAGGAAAAAACTGCTTATTTACACAAAGGGATAGCTAAGGCTCTGACAGAACATGCAATTCCTCATCAGATAAATAGATTTGGTTCTATGATCTCTGTTCATTTTACGCAGGATCCTGTAATAGATTTTTCGAGTGCAGTAAAAGGAAATAACGAAACTTTTAAAAAGTATTTTCATGGCATGCTGCAAGAGGGGATTTATTTGCCTCCTAGCGCTTTTGAAAGCTATTTTCTGAATGATGCCCTTTCCTACGACGATCTGGATAGCACCATTGCCGCAGTTCATAAAATAGTTCCACAGCTAAAATAATAATGGGCCTAAAAAAGACCCATTATTCATCAACTTACCACTATTAATTATCGCTTTCGGCTGTTTTCGCGATGTCCTTTATGCTGCCTTTTATGATGATGTGCTTTCTGCCATTTTTCATATTGTTCGGGAGAAAGGATTTGCTTCATCTTACCTTTTGTGCTGATCATATGATCTAATAGTTCGTTTTGCATGGCAAAACGTTTTTCAGGGCTTGGTTTTCCCCCCTCATCGGTTGCTTTTTCAGCTCTTATAGCTTCCATCTTTTCTTTCCGAAGTTTTACATTTTCTAAATGCAGTTCCTGAACGGCTTTTTGCTGAGAAGCGTTCAGATCCAGAGCCAGCGTCATTTTTTTGGTTTGCAGGGTCGCTACTTGTTCTGCTGTTAAGTCGTTCATGGCACCACGGTCGCCTCTGTGAGGACCTTTTTGGGCCATTCCGGAGAAGCCGGCTATGAATACCATAGCAATAATTACTTTTTTCATGTGTTTTGTTTTAAAAGATTATACAGGTAAGACCAACCTTAAGAAAGAAGGTTTAGACCGTAATACTACTTTGTGAGTTTTTTAACTAATGCGGAGAGGAAACGAGCGCTATAAAAAGGGTTACAAAAAAAGGGCACTAAAGATATAGTGCCCTTACAGGTTTATTTGGGGATGTATGAAAAATGGTATGCTACTTCATGGCTATTTCCAGATCTTTGTTTTGCTCGTCATGATCTGTTTGTACCAATTTAATATCTTCATTTGCAGGGTCATTCTTGTCAGAATTTTCCATACTGTTATATAGTGCAATAGATAAAATAAAACAAACTAGGTAAACGAGGCTTTTAATTTTGTAGGACATGATCTGGGATTTTTAATATTACCTCTAAGATAAGATGTAAATAAAGACACTTTTCAACATTGTTGTGATGGTAGGTTGTTTTGTGGTGAGAACCAGAAAAGTTGTGGTAAACGAGTCGTTTGCTGATTTGTAAAAACAAAAAAAGGTACCAGTCATCGAGAGACCAGTACCTTTTAGGGGTATTATGAGAAAGCCTAACGCGGTTCTAAGATCATCTCAATGCGTTTGGCGATATCCTGTAAGTGATATTTGCTCATTCTGTCAGCTGTTCTTCCAACGGCGTTTAAAGAGGCATTTCGCAGCGTATTTAATTCAGCTCTTGCAATAGATCTAAGATCGGATTGACTTGTATTCACTGCAGTTGATTTTTGAATCCCACCAAAATCTGGAAGTTTTCTTTGGTTCTCTGCATTCATGATATATTCTAATCGGTCTACATAGGCCTTTTGAAGATTTCTTCGGTAGGTGTCTATGGTTCTGCCACTTCTGAGTTCGGACCAAATACCACGACGCAGATCATTCATCATATCCACTAATTTATAGGCTTCGTTCCCGTACATAGCCTCATGCTCTAACAACCGAGCCATTTTACCCAGGCTAAGCATATTATTTAATGTACGCACCTGCATGGCCCGCACGCGTTCAACAGATCCGGAGTATTCTATTTTGGCGAACAAATCTGCATCTAACAACCATTCGGGAGTTTCAAATAATTGGTTGTGCAAGAAATTCATACAGTTCTTTTGGTGCTCCTTGGAAACGTAGGTATATACAGGTCCTTCCTGGTCATAGGTTTTGTGATTTTCATAAACACCACCTATGTTATTAGATACATGGCCCATATAGCGGTTAAACTGAGAAACTACCTGGCCGTATAGTGTTTTTAGATCATCGTAATTTTTACCGTCTTCCTGTGTCCAGGTAATTAAATTAGGCACAATGCGCTTTAAATTTTGAATTCCGTAATCGCTTGCCTTTATGGCGTCATCCCCAAGATCTTCAGTTTGTGAACTAGGATCTACAACATCTCCTACTTGCTGGTGTCCAAATCGGTATAATGGATCTCCTGCATGCTCCAGGATCCATCCATCTAAAATACTCTTTTCATCTTCTGCGGAAACGTCATGCAGGGGTTTATACCCCCATTTAATGGCGTATTTATCATACACCCCAATATTGGGCATTAAGGCAACATCCCTGTCCCCTGGTTGCGCTACATAATTAAATCTGGCATAGTCCATAATAGAGGGTGCTGTACCAAATTTCTTTGTAAAGGATGCAGAACGCAATGAATCTACCGGGTAGGCAACGCTACTCCCCATATTATGAGGAAGCCCAAGAGTGTGCCCAACTTCATGTGAAGAAACAAATTGTATGAGTCTCCCCATTACCTCATCTTTAAAAGCGACATTACGGGCATCCGGATTAATAGCAGCCGTTTGCACAAAGTACCAGTTACGTAATAAGGTCATTACATTATGGTACCAGTTAATATCGGATTCTAGGATCTCTCCGCTACGTGGATCGCTTACATGCGGTCCGCTGGCATTTTGAATTGGCGAAGCTAAGTAACGAACCACAGAATAGCGAACATCCTCAGGAGACCACTCTGGGTCTTCTTCCGGACTTGGTGGATCCATGGCAAGTATGGCATTCTTAAAACCAGCCGCTTCAAAAGCAACCTGCCAATCTTCAATCCCTTGCTTTATAAAAGGAACCCATTGTTTAGGGGTAGCCCTGTCTACATAATAGATAATTGGCTTTTTAGGTTCAACCAATTCTCCTCGGTTAAACTTATCCAAGTCTTCATCTTTCACTTCCAGGCGCCATCTGTCTAAAAAAGTAATTGTTTTACTTTCCTGGGCATCCAGGCCATAATCTACCTGTCCACGGGCAAACCAACCCACTCTTCTGTCAAAATACCTTTTTTTCATAGGTTCTTTTGGCAACAAGATCATGGAGTTGTTTATTTCTATAGAGATAGACCCTAAGCTACCGTTAGAAGGAGGAGCCCCTGCGGCATAAGTTTTCACATGTCTTGCTTCTACATTCAGCGGATAACTTTTAAGAGCTTCGATGTAACTTCTGCTATCGTCTAACCTCGTTGCCTTGTAGCGTTTACGCAAACGATCTGGCATCCCCAGGGCCTTCACATCTTTTTTAAATAATTCGTCTATTTCAATAACGGTAGCCGGATTCAGGGAATCTTTATTGAATGCTTTAATGTCGAACGAATAGAGTACCGGTTCAAAATTAGAATTTACTACCGCTTCATGTACCGGTAAGGAATCGGCCGCAACCACATCATAACTTACCACCCGTAATAGCACTTTTTTGGGTTTCTTTTCCCAGCGAAGTACCTGGGTGTTGATCTTTCCTCCACCAAATCCTATTCCGCTGGCAGTTTTAGAGATTCGACTTACCATTAACATCTCTCTGTTA
>CBDUCK010000177.1:0-5847 GCA_965365635.1 uncultured Muriicola sp. | reverse complement strand
CGATTTCAAGGGATCTGGATTGCCATTAGGTCCTTCCGGATTTACATAGATCAACCCCATCTGTACGGCCCCAAGAGGATTCTCCAGTTCCCGGTCTCCTGTATATCGTTTGTCTCCTAACCACTCCGTTTCTGCTCCCCAGTAAATATCTTCCTCCGGGTGCCATATGTCTTCACGACCCCCTGCGAAACCAAAGGTCTCAAAGCCCATCGATTCCAGGGCACAGTTCCCTGCTAAAACCATAAGGTCTGCCCATGAAATTTTCTTTCCGTATTTCTTTTTAATAGGCCAAAGTAATAAACGGGCCTTATCTAAATTGCCATTGTCTGGCCAACTGTTTAGGGGTGCAAAACGCTGAGAGCCAGATCCGGCACCACCCCGACCGTCTTGGATACGGTATGTACCTGCGCTGTGCCATGCCATTCTGATAAAGAACGGTCCGTAATGACCATAATCTGCGGGCCACCAGTCCTGTGAATCGGTCATTAAGTCGTATAGGTCTTTCTTAATTGCATCCAAATCTAATTTCTTGAATTCGTCAGCGTACTTAAAACCTTCCCCCATTGGGTTAGATTGGGCAGGATGTTGACGTAGAATGTTCAGTTTTAACTGGTTTGGCCACCAGTCCCGATTTGAGGTTCCACCTCCGGCGCTTTGCTTAACGGCACCCTCCAGAAACGGGCACTTTGCCTCTCCATTACCATTAATACCAGCCATGTTCATATTTTTAAAATCTTCCATAATACGATTGAAATTTTTACTTTTTTAATGTACCTGCTAAGATACCAAAAGGTTCTTTATTTTGTTCAAGTTTTGCATAGATATATACTATGAATCATACTAAAATATGATAGCATAATATTTCACCTCGCTAGGGTTCATTGTAATAGGCATGTAAACACGCTGAGATACGCTAGTCATAATAAAATTATTGCATCAGCATATTGTCAGATTTCATTACTAGAATCTATTACCGTATATTTCTTACAGGAAACCACTACATAAAAGCTAGTATAAGCTATCAGATGGGCCCACTAATTAAAATATATCAAAAAATGAAAGCGTTAGTCAAAATCTGTTCGTTCATAGTTATTTTACTGTTTTATTGGAGTTGTAACACAAAAAAAGAATCCACCAACATAACATTAGAGCAAAGAAAAACGGTAGAATTAGTGACTAATTATGGCACCATCGTTTTGGAACTCTATAACGAGACCCCCTTGCATCGCGACAATTTTGTAAAGTTGGTCAAAGAAGGAAGCTATGATAGCCTGCTTTTTCACAGAGTCATTCAGAACTTTATGATACAGGGAGGCGATCCCGATAGCTATGCATCTGGCGCTACTGATACGCTTGGGGATGGTGATGTCTCTTATACGATACCTGCCGAATTTGTTTCTAATTTATTTCACAAAAAAGGGGCACTGGCAGCAGCTCGTACAAATAATCCAACAAGGGCATCTAGTGGAAGTCAATTTTATATAGTGCAGGGGAAAATATTTAATGACAGCCTATTGGATTTGGCAGAATCAAGAATTAACAGATATCTTGCCGAACATTTTGCTACAAATGATTCGTTAAACAATCCTATCCTGAAATCCATTCAAAAAGCTAAATTGGAACAAGATACTTTACTATATCGACAATTGAATGACCGCCTCGATACGATATTCAAAACATATACTAATTTTGAGAAGTATACTATCCCGGAAAAACATCGTACTGTATATAAAGAAATAGGAGGCGCACCGCATCTCGATCAAAATTATACGGTTTTTGGTCAAATACGTAAAGGTCTTGAAGTAATAGATTCCATTGCTTCAGTAGAAACAGGAATGTATAACCGTCCATTATCTGATGTTAGAATTCTTTCAACTCGGGTACTCAAATAATAAAACTACTAAATACACTTACATCAAATCTAGACCTTCCTCCTCCTATCCTGAAAATACGTATTTTTATATGGTCCAATTTTTCAAAAGGAAGCTAAAGTAAATCCAGAAATAACACAAGATGAAAAACACGAATTATTATTTACTAGGTATCCTTTTTACAACCATCCTAATATCTTGCAATCCCAAAGAATCCATAGATAAAAAAGCTGCTGATTCTTCTCCTACTTTTTCAGAATCCTATATAGCTCCAACCTTTGTAAACGATGATCGCATAGAAAAAATTCGATCTATTGCACCAGAACTACAACAATTAATTTCGGAACATCGTACCGCAGAAAATATTCCGGGAATAGCCTATGGCATTGTGGTAGATAATGAACTGGTGGTTTCTTCTGCAACAGGATTTATGAATCTGGAAAATGAATCGCTGGCCTCTCCAGAATCAGCATTTCGCATTGCCTCTATGACCAAGAGTTTTACAGCCATGGCTATTATGAAATTGCGAGATGAAGGAAAACTTTCTTTGAGCACCCCTGCAAGCCAGTATATCCCTGAAATGGCTACACTAGAGTATCTTACAGCTGATAGTCCAGCCATTACCATCGAAAACCTGTTAACTATGACAGCGGGTTTCCCTGAAGACAATCCATGGGGCGATCGTCAGTTGGATGAATCTGACGAAATGCTAATGAACTTTTTAAGCGGAGGGGGTTCCTTTTCAAATGCTGTCTCCTATGAATTTGAATACACCAATACGGGGTATGAATTACTTGGGAATATGGTATCGCGTGTCTCTGTAATTCCTTACCAGGAATACATAACGAATTCTATCCTGAAACCATTGGGTATGGAGCAGACTTATTGGGAATACGAAAACGTACCTCAAGAGGATTTGGCAATTGGTTACCGTTGGGAAGACGAACAATGGAAATTAGAACCTATGCTTCATGATGGTTCGTATGGTGCTATGGGAGGACTCATTACTACTATTGAAGATTTTAGTAAGTATGTAAGTTTTCAAATGTCTGCTTGGCCACCGAGCAATGAGGAGGATAATGGGCCTGTAAAAAGAAGTTCTCTGCGGGAAATGCAAACACCCAAGTTCGCTAAGTTATATGCGAATGCTACTGATTATAATGGAACTACTTGTGCCGTAATTTCGGGCTATGGATATGGACTCGGTATACGACAAGATTGTAACGAGGTAAAAAGCGTATCCCATGGAGGTGCGCTCCCGGGGTTTGGAAGTAATTATGTTTTTTATCCTGATTATGGGGTGGGCATTATGGCCTTTTGCAACCTTACCTATACAAGCCCCTGGCCATTTATGAAGATTAGTAAATTGTTATTAGAACAGGCCGATATAAAGCCAAGGCAGCTCCCTGTTTCCAATATTTTAAAAGAACGAAAAGAGCAGATTACGGAATTTATACAGCATTGGGACCCTGAACTGGAAACAAAAATTATAGCAGAGAACTTTTACCTCGATAAATCCCGGGACAGGCGTAAGAAAGAAATACAAGCAGTATTGGACAAAGCCGGACCTATTCAACATATTGAGGCGATAAACCCTATGAATCAACTAAGAGGGAGTTATAACATACAGGCTGAGAATGGAAGCATAGCTGTCTTTTTTACGCTTACCCCTGAGAAAATACCCAAAGTGCAGTCATTATATGTCTCATTTCAGGAGACTGAAACAAAGTAACTTATATAACTATATATACCATCCGGAGACTGCAGGATATTAAAACACGAGTGTAAACAAACAATTATCAATAATAAAACCCGTCTATGAATAAACTGTTACACCTTCTATTGTTCTCCCTGCTTGTAGTTGTCGGAGTTCAAGGACAATCCAACACCAATGTTGATCTAAAAGCGCTAGATGCGTACTTCGCCAACATGGTAAACGATTGGGATATACCCGGTGCGTCTATTGGGATTGTGAAAGATGGAGAACTGGTTTTTACCGGGAATTACGGGGTTATGGAAGTAAATAAGAAAGAAACTCCAAATGAGCAGACGCTCTATGCCATCGCCTCCAACTCCAAAGCTTTTACGTCCGCAATTTTGGGGATGTTGGTACAGGAAGGAAAGCTAGATTGGAATGACAAAGTAAAAAAGTACCTGCCCTATTTTGCCATGTACGATTCCTGGGTGAGCGAACATATCACCATACGAGATATTTTGAGTCACCGTGTGGGGTTGGGAACATTTAGCGGAGATAATATTTGGTACAAGTCTAATATGTCTTCTAAAGAAATCATAGCGCATATTCAATATGTCCCACAAGCGTATGAATTTAGAGCCGGTTATGGATATTCTAATTTAATGTACATAACCGCCGGGGAGATTATTGCCACCATTACAGGCAAAAGCTGGGGAGAAAATGTAAAAGAACGCATTTTAGATCCGTTAGGGATGAACCGAACCATTACGTCGCTTGGTGCGTTGGATGATAAAGGAAACTATGCCACGCCCCATGCCAGAAAAGAGGACGCAAATTATGCAATCCCCTGGGTAGACTGGGAGAATGTAGCTGCTACAGGCGGACTCATTTCGAGCGTAGAGGATCTATCTAAATGGATGATCTTTAATTTGAACAATGGTATTCACAATGGGGATACCTTATTGTCTAAAAGAACACGAAATTTGGTGTGGACACCACATACCAATCATATGGTAGATCATACCTCAAAAAACGATTTCGAAAGGCATTTCAACGCCTACGGCCTGGGTTGGGGACTTAGTGACTACCACGGTAACATGCGGGTAGGTCATACAGGAGGTTACGATGGTTTTATTACTGCCGTAAATTTAATTCCCGATGAAAATTTAGGGGTGGTAGTTTTAACCAATGGGGTTAAAAGCCCCATTATGGCAGCTACCTATTACGCCTTAGATACCTTTCTGGGGGTGGAAGCTAAAGACTGGTCTACCCACTATCTAAACAGGGCCAACCAAAATGAAAAGAAAGATACCCGTATTGCAGACCGCAAGGCAGCAAGAGAATTCAACACCCAACCTACCATAGCCCGGGCAAAAATGGTTGGAAAATATAATTCAGCCCTTTGTGGCACCATAACTATCGCAGAAAAAAATAATCAACTCACACTAGAATTTGAACATGCCCCACTTCTGGCAGCACGCCTTACACACTGGAATCATGATGTTTGGGAAATTCACTGGGATCATCCCCAGGCCTGGTTCAGTTTTGGCACTATAAAAATGAATACTAACAATATGTTAGAGGTTACCGGTTTCGATTTTGATGTACCCAATAACGATTTCTTTTTTGAAGAATTAAAACCCTACAGAATAAAACACGGCGGTGCCAGATAATAACCAATGTTAAACAAAAGTCATTGGAAAAAACATACATCTTTACATCGGAACGGCTTGGATTCAGGGATTGGTTAAAAGAAGATTTGGAGGTGTTTGCTGCATTAAATGCTGATAGGGATGTAATGGAGCACTTTCCAAAACCACTGACTAAAAAGGAGACAGCCGCCTTTATTAAAAGACTGCAAAAACTCTATTCGGACAGAGGTTATTGCTATTTCGCTACTGAACTCCTGGATACTGGGGAATTAATAGGATTTATTGGATTAGCATACCAGGATTTTGAAGCAGAGTTTACCCCGGCGACAGATATAGGGTGGCGTTTAAAGAAATCTGCCTGGGGAAAAGGATATGCCACCGAAGGGGCTAAACTATGCTTAGATTACGCATTTAATGAGCTGAAATTAGAAAGCGTAATCGCAATTTGTCCTATACGCAATAGTAAGTCTCAACGGGTTATGAAGAAAATTGGTATGACCAAAATGGGCGTGTTTAAGCATCCGAGATTAAAAGAGTATCCGGGACAGGCAACTTGTTTCTGGTACGAAATAAAGAAGGAATAAATGACAAAGAAATCGAAGGAAATGCAACATACATACGTTGCTTT
>CBDUCK010000176.1:0-5851 GCA_965365635.1 uncultured Muriicola sp. | reverse complement strand
ACAACATTTCAACCACCGTATATAATTCCCCGCTATTTTTAAATACCAAAGAAGACCTGGCTACTTTTTTTCGATATGATAAAAAGAAATACCAGCAAACCACATTTTACATAGAGCAGCGCAAAAAACGAAATATCCTTATGGCGCCTGATGGAAAACCCAGCGGTGGTAAATGGACATTTGATACCGAGAACAGAAAGAAATATCCTGCCAAAAAAATACCCCCATCTGTTCAATTCCCTGATGTAGACACCTATTATGAAGAAGCCAAAGACTACGTTGCAAAACACTTCTCAAATCACTTAGGCAGCCTCACTGAATACTCATTGTATCCAACAAATTTTGAAACTACAAAAGCCTGGCTTCATCAATTTTTTGAGCAACGTTTTATGGAATTTGGCGAATATGAAGATGCTATTGTTGCTGAAAACTCTATCCTAAATCATAGTGTATTAACACCAATGATGAATATTGGTTTAATAACACCTAAAGAAATAATTGATACATGTTTACACTACGCTGAAGAAAACAATGTACCCATTAATTCTACTGAAGGTTTTGTGCGTCAAATCATAGGATGGCGAGAGTTTATAAGAGGAATGTATGAATCTAGGGGAACTGAAGAGCGCACAACTAATTTTTGGAAATTTAAAAAGAAAATACCGGCATCTTTTTATGATGGCACTACGGGTATCCCTCCCATTGACCAGACTATTAAAAAAGTTTTAAAAACGGGCTATTGCCATCACATAGAACGCTTAATGGTATTAGGTAATTTTATGCTGTTATGCGAGTTCGACCCAGACGAAGTTTTCAGATGGTTTATGGAGCTCTTTATAGATGCCTATGATTGGGTAATGGTAACTAATGTGTACGGAATGAGTCAGTTCGCAGATGGGGGTTTAATGGCTACCAAACCATATATAAGTGGGAGCAATTACCTAATGAAAATGAGTAACTATAAAAAAGGAGAATGGCAAGATGTTTGGGATGGCCTCTTTTGGCGGTTTATGCACATCCATCGCGATTTCTTTTTGTCAAATCCTCGTTTGGGAATGCTAGTGCGAATGTTCGATAAAATGCCTGTTGAGAAACAGCAAAAGCATCTTAAGAACGGAGAATCATATTTAGCCGGTTTAATAGTCTAAATTATTCTAAGTCGCGGTGAATTAACAGGAACAATTGAGGATCCTATATTTAAAAGGGGGCTTCTTTAAGAAGCCGCCCTTCCTCCCTGGTCCTTATATAGTAATATTCCGAAACCGATAGTTCAGACAGGTTTTTTTCAATACTAATGGTCGTGCTCTGAAGAATCGATTTCATGTTCCACTGCTACCAGTGCCATATTGCACACCGGGCATTTTGTATCCTTATCGGTATATGTTTTATCTCCCTCACATTTCATAGGACACTGATATTCGGTTAAGGCGACTTCTTCTACAGGTTCAACTTTTTTACTTTCACCTTTACACGAAACCAACATAGTTCCCATTATAACCACAACTGCAACACTTAAAATTACTTTTCTCATTTCTTTGTTATTAGATATTTATACTTTTATATTCTTCTATATTGAATTCCATTTTTGTTCACCCAAACATAAATAGCATAGGTATCGATGGTCGCTACTTTTGGTGAATTCCCGCTTCCGATTTTTACTGGTTTCGAATCCAGGTGGTTCATTGCCATTATGTCCTCACCAGATTTAAAAACAATACTTGAACCATTCTCAGATGAAGAAATAGACGGGGACCTGCCTATTCCAATGTATTGTTCTGCCAAATCCGAGTTGGCTGTATATATTTGCCCTTTACGAGACCAAATGGTATTGATACCACCATTTTCATAAAGAACGATACCTCCGCCGTCCATTGGACAACCATTTATCTTCCATGTTCCTGAACCTAACTTTTGGGCTTCTGAAAAAGTTCTACCCTTATCCATAGACATGGCATAATATAGGTCTCTTGAACCATTTAAATTGTTTCTGAACATGACAACTAAATTTCCATTAGAATCACTTTCAATAGAGGGTTTGCAACATTCACATACCGATCCTCCGGGAGATTTGTATACCATGCGGCTTTTGGTCCAGGTACGTCCACCGTCAGCGGAAGAAGAAATGTAGATTTTTCCTTTTGGCTTTACCCGTTCTCCGTTACGTTCTTTAAATTCTTTATAGGCTTCATGATTTTCTGCTTTTACCACCTCTCCTTTTTCATCAAAAAGGACCCATAGCAAATTTCCTTCCTCATCATTATGAAAAGCCAAGCGCACATTTTCCGGAACATCTCCAATTTTTTCATATAACTCTTTTTTAGTTATACCAATTGGTGTCATCTCATGTAAGTTTTCTTCTTTCTTTTGCTTAGCATTATTTTCTTCCGAATGTTCCTTAGCGCCTGTATCCTTATCATGTGATGTTTCTTCCATAAATCGAGTATCAATCCATGTACAGAATAACAGATCATCATCCGTTGATGTTATTGCCGAGAGGTATTCTTCTACCGATTTATCAACATCATTTATACGGTATGGACCTTCCCATTCGGAACCACTTCTTTCTTTGGTCCAGCTAAAAAGATTCCCCTTTTTGGAAGGCGCTGTAATAACAACAGCAGATGTTGTAATCGCTATTTGCGGACCACTAGAATAGCCTAGTACCAATTCATCTAAGCTTCCTATAATAACAGGTTCACTAAATGATGCTCCCTTATCTACTGATTCTGAATAATAAATAGATTTTTCATGACCAAAAGCAATGGCAACAAAACCATCAGGACCATGGGCAATGGCAGGTTGATCTCCAAAAGAAGATAGCATAGAAGGATCTAAATCTTCAACACCAATTTTTTCTCCAGAATCAATGTCCTTATTCCCTTCATTTTTACAACTAATTAGTACAATTGTTATGATGGCAGCGACACTTAACATTACTTTTCTCATTATTTGAAATATATTTTACCAGGTTTATTATTCTATTACTTGTTTTACTTCCCCGCAGGTCAACATGGCTTCCCCGAAATAAGGATTCAATACTTTTTCTTCTCTGCTTAACCAATAGGCGCCATTATTATTATCTGCCATTGGGCAGAATTGGTTATAAACTTTTTCATTAATGCCAAAAAGCTGTATAGCCTTTGTTAATTGCTCTGACAGGTGTTTAAAATGATTCCTTTGTTCCTTTATATCGGAAGAGGTTGAAATAGACAGAGCCGAAGTCTTAATTTCTTTTTGAAGTTGCATCCAATTAGAGTGAGCCATTTCTTCCGTTACTAATTTCATGTCAACCTTAGCCAGGTTATTAAGTATGGTTTTTGCTTCTGCACTTACATTCATTACATCATCTTTTACTAATGCATCTTTCAGTTTGATGTAATTATTAAAAACTGCTTTCAATTGATTTTGGAAGTCCATTGACACATTTAGCCTGTTATTCAGATTGGAATGACTATCATTTGCAATGGAGGCTGTTTCCTCCATACCAAGATGTCCTTCGTGGCCCGTCATGGTTTTCCCCCCTGATTTGTTCATCATACTTTTTTTACCTTGTAATTGAGCAGCGGCATCCACCGTAAACGTACCATTTGTAACGATTTCCTCCCCCATGGCAAGGCCCGATGTTACTTCTATTTGTTCTCCCCTTCTGCTGCCCAGCATAACCTCGCGCATTTCAAAAACAGGGGCATCTGTTTTTACTTTCACATACACTAATGACCGTTCTCCTGTCCACATTACCGCACTAGATGGCACAAACAATTGTTCTTCTTTGCCAGTACTTTTCGAAGTAATTTTCCCCGTGATAAACATGCCCGGTTTAAACAGGTTATTTTCGTTTTTCAATGTGGCCCTAACAGTAACTGTTCTTGTAGAATTGTTCACAATAGGATCTATAAAGGAGATCTTTGCATCAAAGGTTTTATTGGGATAGGCTTTTGTAACTACGCTAATTTTTTGACCTGTTTTAAATTGTGAGAGCTGACTCTCATAGGCATCAAACGCTGCCCAAACAGTGTTCAAATTGCTCACTTTAACCAGGGGTTGCCCCTTCTTTACATAATCTCCTTCAGCACTCATTACTTCCGAAACGGTTCCTGATACAGTGGCATACACCGGGAAATTCTCAGTTACCTTTCCGGAATTTTCTATAGTACTTATTTGACTTTCAGATAGTTTCCATAGTTTTAATTTGCTGCGTACTGCCATATACAGCTGTGGTTGTGATTCCTTTAAAGATGCTGTAGTGAGTAATTCCTGTTGGGCAGCGACTAATTCCGGAGAATAGATGGTTGCTAAGAGTTGGCCTTTTACTACTTCCTGTCCTTCGTAATTTACATTCAATTGCTCAATCCTTCCATCAAAATAACTGGCCTGTACAGCATTCGCTTCTTCGTTAACAGCAATCTTTCCCGAAAGGGAAATGGCATTTTCTGTATCACCGGCCATAACTCCCACTATGGAAGTCCGGATGTTAGCCAGGGCCATAGCGTTATCTGTCATTTTTAATTCGTTAATACCAAGACCCTCCCCACCAGTTTCTGTGGGAATTAGGTCCATTCCGCAAATAGGACAATCGCCAGGTTCTGGTTGCATAATTTGCGGATGCATAGAACAGGTCCACATTTGATTATCAGCTTCTGCTGAATGGTCATGACTGTCGGAAATTTTTTGATTGGTTGTATCTGAGCCAGTTCCAAATAGTACATACCCAGCAAGTAATCCAATAATTACCGCGATTCCGATATATAAGATGTTCTTATTCATTTTAATTATTTTTTAATTTTTCTAATGGTAGGCGAACTTGTAAACCACAATAAAAATCCGCTTAGTACCGTAATCAAACCTAGAAGTGAAAATCCTCGCAACACTATGGTATTGAAGTTATCTCTTCCCTGGTAATCCATTGTATGCGTCATCCATAAAAAATCGAACCAACGCCAGTCTCTATGTCTCACAGTCTGAAAGGCACCATTTTCTATGGCTACATAAGCCTTTATATTTTCCGATGTGTTATAAGAAATTTCGTAAGCAGGCAATGGTTTTTCTCTATATTCACTATGTGCTCCAACCTTTTCAATTCTTTTTATTTGATCAAATTCTAACTCTGACAACATAAAGCGTTCCGCTACTTTAATTGCCTCCGCTTCTGTAATTTCCTTTTTTTTGGTGCCTGTAAGCGCATTGTAAAGCTCAGTTTCATTAATCCAGTAATAAGGCACTCCTGCTATGTCTAGCAATTCTAACGACTTTACAGGAACTTGAAGATTTAACTGAGAGCTCCCTAACAAATCCGAAAATGCAGTTTGTTCAACAATTTCTTTTTTAAAATGGTCCCCGTGTATTTCGTCTATATCTGTCCAACTAAAATACATGCCGCTAATGGTCCACATCAAAAACTGAATACCTAAAAAAATACCCAAATAGCGATGTGCCTTCCGTATGGTTACTGCTGTTTGTCTTTTTACCATTAGTTTTAATTTTATACTCTGAAATTATACTTTTCTATTTATTCTTTTACTGTATTAAATAATTAATGATACTACTCTGCACATAATACATGGCAATAGATTCTATTTGATTTATTTGAAATTTTAATTGCAGTTCCTGAATGTCTAGCACATCATTAAAATTAATGGTGCCGGTTTCATAACTCTTAATTAGAATTTCCTCGCCGTCTTTGGCCTTTTCAATATTTTTAGATTGGGTCCTGAAACGTATCCTGGCAGCTGTTCTATTATTTATAGCCTTGCTTAAAAAGTTTTCAAGTACGTTTCTTCGTTCTTGCTTTTGGGCTGTTATTTCCTCTTGTTTTAATTTGTTCTGCAGCGTAATGGATTTGTATTTGTTGCTG
>CBDUCK010000175.1:0-5855 GCA_965365635.1 uncultured Muriicola sp. | reverse complement strand
GAGGCCTGCATCTACTAATAACTTGGGAAGCTTATAGGTAAAATCATAGTCATCATCACCAAAAGAGGGCAGTGTATGTGTATAATTTACCAATACCGGAATGTTGTTTTTCTTTAAGAAATCGGTGATTCTGTATGCATGATAGCCACCCACTAATACGATCTCTTTTATTTTGGCACTTTTAAGCGATGTAACCGCGTCTATTATTTGTTTTTCGTTCTGCGCATACACGTAGAGCTTTTGCGAGCCATCGAAGATTCCTTGTGATGCTTCAAACGCAGGGTTTACAGCAGTAGCTTTTCCTTTCCCGTATACCTGAGCATTGTTAAGAAATGAAATAACTTCTTCCACCTGTTTTTCATAGTCCTTGTTAGGTTGATACCCTCTGGGTTCACCCATCCACCATCGTCCTCGCCTAAATGTATTTGGCCAGTTTAAATGTATTCCATCGTCCACTTTTACCGCTGCGTCCTCCCAGTTCCAGGCATCAAATTGCACTATAGATGAGGTTCCGGAAATACGTCCACCTTTAGGAGTGGTCTGTCCTAACAAAACACCAGTGGGCCGCATACTTTCCACGACCTTCGATTCTGCATTATAGGCAATAAGACTTCGTACATGAGGTATCATGGCACCAATTTCATCCTGATCACTACTGGCTCTAACAGAATTTACTTCAATGAGGCCCAATGATTTTCCAGGGGCTATAAAACCGGGATAAATATGTTTTCCTGAGGCGTTAATTACGGTGCCTTTTGGAGTAGCATTAGCTCCAATGGCCGTTATTTTTCCTTCTTCAAAAACCAGTGTGCAGTTTTCGATGACGGTTCCATCACCAATATGGGCGGTTGCACCGGTTATTGATATGGCCTCCTTTTGAATGGAAGCAGGTGTTTGCTGTGCTAAGCCAACATATAAGAAGCTTACAAACAGTACGATGGTTATATAGATTATTTTTCTCATTATTTCTTATTTATAAGCTGTTACAGTTGAATCTCTCTTTTTTTCGTTGCGCCGGTTTTTGCATTTTACCGCCCCCTTCTTTCTCTTTAAGCATCATTTGTATAAGCTCATTTCGTTCTTTTTTTATGGCTTCACGCTGTGCTTTATCATTTTCCGCATCGAAATATGTGGCTCCTTCAATGATCGTTTTTTCAGACTTCGCATAGACCGATAGGGGATGTGTGTTCCACAAGACCAAATCAGCATCTTTACCAACCTTAATACTACCTGTACGATCGTCTATATGCAAGAGTTTTGCCGGATTAATCGTAATCATTTTCCAGGCTTCTTCTTCAGAAAGTCCTCCGTATTTGATAGTTTTGGCCGCTTCCTGATTAAGTCTTCGAGACATTTCACCATCATCACTATTAATGGCTACTGTAACCCCCTGGCTATGCATAATGGCCGCATTGTAAGGGATGGCATCATTTACTTCATATTTGTACGCCCACCAATCACTAAATGTAGAACCTCCCACACCGTGTTCAGCCATTTTATCTGCTACCTTATAGCCTTCCAGTATATGTGTGAAAGTGTTTACCCGAAAATTAAATTTTTCAGCAACTTTCATCAACATGTTAATTTCACTTTGCACATAGGAATGGCAACTAATAAACCGTTCGCCATTTAAAATTTCAGCTAGTACTTCCATTTCTTCATCATAACGGAAGGGTTTTCCGCTTTTCTTTACAGCGTCATATTCTTTTGCCCTTTGGAAATAGTTTACAAACACCTGTTCTACCCCCATCCTTGTTTGAGGAAAACGATTATAACTTTCCCAATTACTTTGTTTTACATTTTCACCAAGCGCAAACTTGATGAACTTAGGAGAATTATTATAAATTAAACCATCGGCATTCTCACCCCACTTTAATTTAAGGATTGCCGAACGCCCACCAATAGGATTAGCCGATCCGTGAAGGAGTTGCACCGAAGTTACACCCCCAGCCAGATTGCGATAAATGTCGATGTCTTTGGGATCAACTACATCGGTCATCTTAACCTCGGCCGAAGAGTTTTGACCACTCTCGTTAATGGCCAAACCTGCAATATGGCTATGCTCATCAATAATGCCTGCGGTGAGATGTTTCCCTGTTGCATCTATAACAGTGGCACTTCCGGCGGACAAATTGGCTCCTATTTTTGCAATTTTACCATTCTTAACTAGTACATCTGTGTTTTCTAAAACCCCGCTATCTTCACTGGTCCATACAGTTGCGTTTTTAAACAACATGTCCTGGGCTGTTTTTTTCTTGGCATACCCATAGCCTATATTAGGAAAGGTCACGGGCATTATTTTAGGAGATTCTGAAGTACTTGTTTTACCATCTTTCTTAGCAGCTTCTGCGCCTTCCTTTTTAACCATATTGAAACTGGTTTCAGTACCATTAGGTAGAATTAACCGCCCACTAATAATATCATCTTTGGTTACTCTGGCAGTCATTCTATAACGATCTTCACTCGCGGTGGTAAACGACATCGCAATCCAATCATTGGAATAACTAAGTTTAGATGTTAATTTAACGGTGTCTTTCATAACCGCTGCTTTCGGCTTATTTGCTTCCCCGGTTATAGAAAGTTTGTAGGTAGTACCACCGGCACTCAGATCATACGTACCTCGAATATCTTTTTGATCCATGGCATTCACAATATTCTTTTGCCCTTGTACCCAATTTTCATACAGGGTGGTCTCTTTTTCAAAAAGATCTCCCGACGTTATCAGGAAATTAGCATACCTGCCAGATTGCAGGCTGCCTATTTCGTTCGTTTTTCCAAGTAAGGAGGCAGGAGAAGTAGTCAAAGCTTCCAGGGCTTTTGCTTTTGGCAAACCAAATGATATGGCTTTCATAAGTTTAGCTTTCAGACTCGATGGACCTTTTAAGCTATGGAGCGTGAAAGAAAATGGAACACCATTATCTGCGAGTACTTTGGGATTTGAGGGAGCCTGATTCCAAAATCGCATGTCTTTTAGTTCTACATAATCTGCCTGGTAAGGATTGGAGACATCATACGCATCTGGAAAATTCAGCGGGATGATGAATTTAGCATTGGTTGCTTTAATATCAGCTATATTCTCAAACTCGTCGCCACCTCCCAATAGCGCGTACTGAATACCATTGGCATCTCCAATTTTATCAGCGCGTAGCGCATTTCCTGCGTTCCCCGCTGCAAATATTTGAACAAGATTTTTATTGGCTATCAAAGCTTCGAGAGATCGGTCCTTGGTGGCTATATTGCCCTGTGCATACCATGCGGCATCTGTATACATTTGGCGCAACAAAGCCATGGCACCCATTAATGAGGATGGATACGACTGTTTTTTAATGACACTTTTATTAAAAGAAAAGTAATGAGCCGATTTATCATCGATTATTCGCTCTGCATCATTTCCATCTGCGTTCAGCGCTACTAAAACCCCGGTTCCTCTTGCGACACCGTCTTTGATATGGGAATTAACGACACCGAATCCTGCATTTCGAAGTTCCTTGGCTTTCTTGTCATCATATTTAAATTTAGTAATCCCATCATTCTCCGGCGTAACGTGGTCGTTCCAGTAAAAACCTTCCCTGGTTGGGTCGTATTGTGGAGATCTTCCACCTCCTGATGGTCTTTTTGGTTGTGCTACACCAAATGCTGAAAACACATCAATAAATGAAGGATAGATGTATTTGCCTTGTAGGTCAACGATTACGGCATTAGGCGGAATGGTTACATTTTTCGCTGCCTGCACTACCTTTCCATCATGAATAAGTAGGGTGCCCTTGTCGATAATCTGGGTAGGAGTAACATAGATTTTAGCGTTAGTAAAAGCAGTGTAATTATTGTTTTTTGATTTTACACCATCATTTTTTGGAAAGTACTCCTGGGACATTAATGGAGCAGTACAACACCATAATGCGGTGAGTACTAAAAGTCTCATTTTCATAGAAGATATTTTTTTTGAGTTAGTCTCGCTAAAAATAACCTAACTCATAAGAAATTGTTAAGTTTTGGAGATATTTTAACTTTTTATTTGGATTATTACGTGCTACATTGCTGATAATCAGTATCTTATTAAGAAATTTAAAGAGGATTCTCTGAATGGTAAGCAACTAATAAGGAAACTACTAAGCTGTAACTCTGTATGCCCTTCGGCTGATTATTGGCTTTTAAGAACGAATTAAATATATTCTTAAATACGGGTTCTAATGGGTTCTCATAGGCTACCCAAAAACGATTCAGTTCTTCATAGTCTTTTTGGATTCCCCTATGAATCTGTGCGTATAATGATTTAAATACAACTTCATCGGACCTCCTTATTTCGGTCAGACAATAACTGAGTGCATACGTGAGGGCCGCATATCTAAAATAAGGATCTGTATTATTTACAGCAGCTAAATAGCCCATAAAGTTGGCCTCATTCTCTGCAGCGTACCCAATCTGATGTGCTATTTCATGGCATGTTACTACAGGAAATCTAAAATTTGGAATCTTCCCGTTAACCTGGGCTTCATTGGTAAATGGATTCAGGTACCCTCCGTAACCCATATAGGTTAACATGGTGCTAAATAATGACCTTTTAATGCTGGAATTGGTATAGGTTAAATAGGGAAATTGTGTTTTCAATGTATTGTAACCTGCAGTAGTTTTTTCAAAGATTTCTGCCTGGGAATATGGAACGACAGCTTGTAATGTATCATGAACTGTAATGGAGAGATGAGCAGTGTTGGTACTTTCGATCAGTTTTTCAGTAAAGCTCAAAAGTTCTTCTTTTGTGTACTGCTCGCTTAAACCCATAGTCTTATACACGGGTTGTCTGTAGTAATTAAAACCCCATAAAACATAAAAGGAAAAATAAGCAACAGACAATACCATAGCCAGATCTCTTAGAAAGTAAAGGGGCTTGTTTTTGATTTCTTTTCGTTTGAAATACACATATCGAAGGGCAATTACTATGAGAACAGCATATATAACATCTCCTATCGAAAATGGAATCCACCCGTACAGGAAGCGAAAAAATTTAGAGATATACGTATAGACACCCTTGCTATAATAAGTCTCTACCAAACCGGGATAACTGCCAAACCATTTCACTAATAAAATTTGTGGCAGTAATGAAATAGCAATGCCATTTTTCAACTTTGTATTCATGGGGCTAAATTTAACCAAATATATAGCTAGGTTCTATTTCTCTCCGTATTTTTGAGTCACAATTAAAACGTATGACACAAGAATTATTACAACTAGAACCAACAGCGGTCTGGGAAAGATTTGCTGCACTCAATGCCGTACCTCGGCCATCCAAAAAGGAAGAACGGGTTATTGACTTTATGTTAGAATTTGGTAGGTCGCTTCACCTCGAAACTTTTCGCGATGAAGTAGGAAATGTAATTATTCGAAAACCTGCTACTGCCGGGATGGAATCAAAAAAAACCATTACCCTGCAATCTCATTTAGACATGGTTCATCAAAAGAATGCAGACACGGAATTTGATTTTGAGAAGCAGGGCATCCAAATGTTTGTGGATAATGGTTGGGTTAGGGCACAAGGAACTACCCTGGGGGCTGATAATGGCATGGGAGTAGCCGCAATTATGGCGCTTTTGGAAAGTAAAGAGATTCCTCATCCGGCACTAGAGGCCCTATTTACCATAGATGAAGAAACAGGGATGACAGGGGCCAAGGGTCTTAAAGGAGGGGTATTAAAGGGTGATATTCTTCTAAATTTAGACACGGAAGAAGATGATGAAATAGATATTGGTTGTGCAGGGGGTATAGATGTTACTGCACGTGGCAGCTATAAAGAAGTTGAAATACAAGGCGATGTTGAGGGATACCAGCTTTCCAGGACGCAGGAACTCGATTTTGGCCTG
>CBDUCK010000174.1:0-5870 GCA_965365635.1 uncultured Muriicola sp. | reverse complement strand
GCATTCTGCTCGCTCCACATTCTGGGTAAGATGCCTTGATGGTCCTTGTTAGGACCCTGCATTGCATCTTTGTATTTGTTCACAATAATATACTTACCTAACACTTCATCTTTTTCGTACTTAGGTTTGTCATCCTTATCTTCTCCCGGAGAGGCAAACGTGTTGGAATAGTACGTGCCATAAAAAGGACTGTCGACTCCCGGGTACTGCTCCCTGTTGTAATAGGCAAGCAATGACCTGGCATCTGAAGGATTATTTTCATTGATTACTACGTTGGCATTGGCTCGTATTGGAAGCATAAGCCATGAAGAGAACCCAAGAATTAAAAACATACCACACAACACCAGAGTGTTCGCAATGATATACTTGTTCTTACGAGTATATCGCAATGCGTAATAAAAAGTGGCTATAAAAAGAAGCCCCATGATTATTGTCCCAGAATTAAACGGTAGGCCAATGCTGTTGATAAAAAACACTTCGCTCCATCCAAATAATTTAAGCACATAGGTCAATGAAAACTTATAGACCAACATGAGTATTGAAATTACAATGATGTTAGCAAGCAAGAAATTCTTAACGGTGGTAGTTTTGTATTTTTTAAAGTAATACAGCAATCCAATAGATGGTATTGCCAGGAAGCCCATAAACTGAATACCAAAAGTTAACCCTACTACAAAAGAAATCAGAATGATATAACGATTGCCTCTGGGATCATCCAGATTGTCTGTCCATTTGAGGCCAAGCCATAGTAAAAGTGCCATAATAAAACTAGCCATGGCATATACCTCTGTTTCTACAGCATTAAACCAAAAACTATCCGAAAAGGTAAAGGCTAGGGCGCCAACAATACCACTTCCAAAAACGGCAATGGCCTTACTGTTTGTTAATTTTCCTGAATCTGATATCAGTTTTCTGGTGAGGTTTGTGATTGTCCAGAACATGAAAAGTATAGTAAAAGCACTTGAGACTCCCGACATGTAATTTACCATTCTGGCTACCTGGTCTGCTTCCAATGCAAACATGGCGAAAAAAGCTCCTAGTATCTGTAATAGCGGGGCTCCGGGCGGGTGAGCAACTTGTAGTTTTGCTGAGGTGGTAATATATTCACCGGCATCCCACCAACTACCAGTTGGTTCAACTGTTAAGCCATATACTATTAAGGCAATAAAAAAAACTACCCAACCAAGGATAGAGTCCCATTTTTCAAAGTTTTTTGAAAACATGCATCATTATATTTACCGATTGAGGCGAAATTACTAATTAAAATAAAAATGGGAGTAAATAATTGTTAAACCTTTAACACCCAGCCTAACCATAGAGATTATAATTATTGTGTTTAAAAATATTTGTGCAAACGAAACTTTGTCTTAAATTTGCACGCTCTTTAGAATTAATGGCCTATGGTGTAATTGGCAACACAGCTGGTTTTGGTCCAGTCGTTCTAGGTTCGAGTCCTAGTAGGCCAACAAAAAAGAGTTATTATCCCATCACATTTTTGTGGCGGGATTTTTTTTTATTCAAAGTTGCCATCCTCCTCAGACCATTCTGTTTTTATTGGCTTTGGTTCCTCAGGAATTTTTTCCATCTGCAGGGCGTTATATTCCTCATCTACTTCATCTAAGATGGTGTTCATTTTCTTTTTGTCCTTTATCATGGCCCATGTCATAATAAGGCTGGTGCCAATAATAACAAATAATAAAATGCCTGGTTCAAAAGTACTTACCTGAGCTTCTGCCGGGATAGCATAGAATAACAGGACGGTTATTAACCCTCTTGGAGCAATGAATAATTGCGGAAGAATATCGCTGCCGTAAAACGTTCGCAGCAAAACAAATCGAATAACATAGATAGAAAGGATCATAAGTAAACTTATCAGGGCAACCGAAATGCTAAATAGGGAAGCAATAGATATGGTTAATCCAAAGATGACAAAGAAGAAAGTTCGCACCACAAAGGCCGTCTCCAGGGTAACAATATGTAATTCGTGGTAAATGCGATGTGCTTTATCATAATCTAGAAAACTCCCCAATTTACCTCTAAAGAAAAGTTTCATGTTGGCAATAACCAACCCAAATATCAGGATTATAAGCAGTGAAGATAAATGCAGTTGCTTACCAATGGCATATAAAAGTAGTAGCACAGCAATCAAAAGAAAAAGTTTGGCCTGACTCTTAATTTGCTGAAATATGAGGATAATGGCATAACTGGCAATAATTGACAGAACAATCGTCAAAAAAACATTGAGGGCAAAGCCGCCAACGCCACCTTCAGAGGCCGGATTTAATTCTCCAACAAGGAAATAGAACATCATAATGCCCATAATATCCGAAAACGTACTTTCATAGATATGAAATTCCTTTTTCTGATCGGGTAAACTACTTACGCTGGGAATTATGATTGCGCTAGAAAGAATAGATAAGGGTGTGGCATACAACCAGGCAGCCTGCATGCTCATTTCCGGAACAAACTGGTGTAGAATTAACGCCGCCAGATAGGCCGAACCCACCAGGCCAATTAGAGCAATAGCCATAGATTTTATGATAGGAACCAGTTTCTCTCTTTTTAGTTCAAGCTCCAGAGCGGCTTCCAAAACAATCATGATTAAACCAATAATCCCTAAGACCTCTAACGCCTGAAAAAAATCGACATCTCCTGAAGTAAAATAGGAAAGTATAAATTGCAATATGACACCGAGAAGGATAAGTAATAATACCGATGGTATATTTGTTTTTTTGGCAATGCCATTGAATAGAAAGGATAAAATAAGAATCACCGAAGCTTCGATGATGATATTATATGATGAAAATATATCCATAAGTAGAAAAAACTTTTGAGTGGCTTTGCAATTCAAATTAAAAGTACAACTTAATCATGAAACCTAATCGCCGGGATTTGCCTTCTAAAAATTATTGCTATATGCATATAGTTAACTAGTAAAAAAAATTTGTATATTTGCCCCACTGAAAGGATAGTAAAGTATTCATGAGGGGACAATTTGTCCCCTCTTTTGTTACTAAGGTTTATGTGGAAGGACAAAGTAAATACGCTCCTGGAGAACGTTCTTAATGATAATAAATCACTATTTCTGATTGATTTTCGAATTGGTTCGGACAATACAATTAAAATAGTAATTGATGGAGATCAGGGTGTTACGTTGCAAGATTGTATGATGGTTAGCAGGGCGATAGAACATAACTTAGATCGCGAAGAGGTTGATTTTTCGCTCGAAGTTACTTCGGCCGGAGCTACAGAGCCACTTACCATGCCAAGACAATATCATAAGAATATTGGCAGAAAAATGGAGGTTCGGACTTCAGAATCAACCTATGAAGGAAACCTAATGGCAGCAAACCAGGATACTATTACATTGGAATGGAAGGCCAGAGAGCCAAAACCAATAGGAAAAGGAAAAATTACAGTAGTAAAAAAGCAGGAAATACCTTTTTCAGACATTGTTAAAGCGAAAGTTGTACTTAAATTTTAATTTAGATCAGAATGGAAAATATTGCATTGATCGAATCTTTCTCGGAATTCAAAGACGATAAGTTTATTGACCGGGTAACCCTAATGGCAATTTTGGAAGATGTTTTCAGAAACGCCTTAAAAAAGAAGTTTGGATCTGATGATAATTTTGATATTATCATTAATCCGGATAAAGGAGATTTGGAGATATGGAGAAACCGGGTGGTAGTAGAAGATGGCGAAGTGGAAGATCCCAATGAGGAAATATCACTTACTGAAGCACGAAAAATTGAACCCGATTTTGAAGTAGGAGAAGATGTTTCTGAGGAAGTAAAACTTATTGATTTGGGTAGAAGGGCTATTTTGGCATTACGTCAAAACCTTATCTCAAAAATACATGAACACGATAATACAACCATTTATAAGCAGTTTAAAGATCTTGAAGGGGAGATTTACACGGCAGAAGTACATCATATTAGACACAAGGCCATTATCTTATTAGATGATGAAGGCAATGAAATAATTCTACCAAAAGACAAGCAAATCCCTGCTGACTTTTTTAGAAAAGGAGATAATGTTCGTGGAATTATAGAAAGTGTAGAGTTGAAAGGTAATAAGCCTATGATAATCATGTCCAGAACGTCACCTAAGTTCTTGGAGCAACTTTTCTTTCAGGAGATTCCGGAGGTATTCGATGGTCTTATCACAATTAAGAAGGCGGTTCGGATTCCCGGAGAAAAGGCAAAAGTAGCTGTGGATTCCTACGATGATCGAATAGATCCGGTTGGTGCCTGTGTTGGGATGAAGGGTTCCAGAATACATGGTATCGTGAGAGAACTTGGGAATGAAAACATTGATGTTATTAACTGGACCAACAATCCACAACTTATGGTAACAAGGGCTTTAAGTCCGGCCAGAGTTTCTACGGTTAAATTGAATGATGAGAACATGACTGCTCAGGTGTATCTTCGTCCCGAAGAGGTTTCTAAAGCAATTGGTAGAGGTGGACATAACATTAGATTAGCCGGACAACTAACCGGATATGAAATAGATGTCTTTAGAGAAGGGGTAGAAGAAGATGTGGAGTTAACAGAGTTTTCTGATGAAATAGAAGGATGGATTATTGAAGAATTAAAGAAAATTGGACTCGATACGGCCCGTAGCGTAATGGAGCAAGATGTTGATGACTTGGTAAAAAGAACAGACCTGGAAGAAGAGACTATTTTAGATGTCATTAGAATCCTAAAAGAAGAATTAGCAGATTAAGCTATATATTAGCGTTTTAAATTAAGAGAGTAAAAAGTATTTATGGCAGATAATGCAACAATAAGGCTTAATAAAGTTTTAAGAGAGCTGAATATTTCACTGGATAGAGCGGTGGATTTCCTTGCGTCTAAAGGTCACAAAATAGATGCAAGACCCACAACAAAAATATCCGAGGAAGTGCATCAGGTTCTTTTAGATGAGTTCCAAACTGACATGAGCAAAAAGGTTGCATCTCAGGAGGTTGGGGAAGAGAAGCGAAAGGAAAAAGAGGCCATAAGATTACAGTTAGAACAGGAGCAGGAAGAAAGAAGGTTGGCCAGGGAGAAACGTGCCGCCTCTGAAGTTGTAAAAGCCAAAGTAGAACTAGCTGGGCCTAAAAAGGTTGGTAAAATAGATTTGAGCGCCCCTAAAAAGGCAGCGCCAGAAGTAAAGAAGAAAGAGGTTGAGGTTCCGGTTTCAGAAGCTGTATCGGAAGTAAAAGAAGATAAACCAGTAGCAGCGCCACCTGTGGAGGAAGTTCCCGTTGAGGCAAAAAAAGAGGCTAAAAAGGAAGTTGTAAAGGAAATTAAAGAGGAAGTTGAAAAGGAGGTAGAGGAACAACCTAAAGAAGAGGAAGCTGGTTCTATAGAAACCAAATACCAAAAACTTTCCGGGCCTAAAATAATGGGAGATAAAATAGATCTCACCAAATTTGATAAGCCGAAAAAGAAGAAAGAACCTGCTGCTGCCAAGAAGGATGACACGAGCGATCGGAAGAAGCGCAGAAGAAGAATAATAAGTAATGGTCCTCAGGCGCCAGGACGTGGTAAGCCTGGTATAAAGAAAGGACAGCGTACCGTGGCTACCCAAAAGGTAGAGCCTACTGAAGAAGAAGTTCAAAAGCAAGTACGTGAAACACTTGAAAAACTTCAGGGAAAATCCAAAAAAGGTAAAGGTGCTAAATACCGTAGAGATAAAAGGGATCAGCACAAACAGCAGTCTGAAAAAGATCTAGAACAACTAGAATTGGATAGTAAGGTCCTCAAAGTAACAGAGTTTGTTACTGTTGGAGAAGTTGCTACAATGATGGATGTTGCTTCTACACAAATTATATCGGCATGTATGTCGTTGGGGATCATGGTGACAATGAATCAGCGATTAGA
>CBDUCK010000173.1:0-5899 GCA_965365635.1 uncultured Muriicola sp. | reverse complement strand
TCAGTGGTGATTGGCGGCAGAAGGATTCTATAGAAGGGTACAGCAGTATTTTTTATAGTTACTTGAAAGCACAAAAAAGAGATCAAAATGAAAGACAAAGTAGCTATCGTAACAGGTTCTAGCATGGGTATAGGAAAGGCTATTGCACTCGAACTGGCACAAAACGGTTCGAGAGTAATCCTTAATGGGCGTGATAAAACAAAACTCTGTGATACCGAAACAGAATTTTTAAATAAGGGTTATGATGTTACGGCGGTTGTAGCTGACGTAAGCCTCCCCGATCATTGTAAATACCTCATCAAAGAAACTCTGAAAGCCTACGATAAAATTGACATCTTGGTCAATAATGCAGGTGAAAGCAGCCGGGGAACGGTAGAAAAAATGGCGATTTCAAATATTAAAACTTTGATCGAAATCAATTATTCAGGGGCAGCCTACCTATCAAAATATGCAGTACCACACCTTAAAAAAAGTAAGGGACATATTGTTTTTATTAATAGTGTGGGCGGGTTACGGGGCATGCCCTATAATTCTGCCTATACCGCGTCCAAAATGGCACAGGCTGCTTTGGCCGAAGCACTTCGGATAGAGCTTTATGACTACGGAATACATGTTGGTCTTATGTATGTTGGGTTTACCGAAAACAGTCCCAAAAAAACAATTCTGGATGAGGATGGTACTAGAATCTACTTGCCAAGAAGGGAAAATATTAAATTAGCAAAACCACAGACGGTTGCTAAAAGTTTACTTCGAATGATTGAAAAAAGAACAGATAGAATTACATTGACCAACCTGGGCATTTTATCTGATTTTATGATACACCACTTTCCCAAAGTATCCGATTGGATATTATTGGCTAACCGAAAAAAAATTAAGGAAGAGTTTACAGAAATCGGAGGAATACAAGTGGTGCAAAAAAGCAAATAGCATCGGCTTATATTCTGTGCAACCTTTTACAGGGTATAAACTAATCTAAAGGTTATGAATCGGGGCTGAATAAACGTTTCTGAAGTGAAAACCGATAGGTTATTTGCGCTGTTTCTAACCTGAGAGTCAATGTCAAGTATATTTGTAGCCTTAATTTCATATTCCCATTTCGCATCCCTGTTTTTTCGATAGGAAAGTGTGGCATCCCAGTTCTGGAAAGACTGAGATTCCCCATTACCAATATCCTGATTAGTGTAGGTATAACTAGATCGCAACGTCACCGCTTTTCGGATATAGGCATCAAAGGCTACCGATGGGGCGTTGGTTACAAACGTTGTCTTACGACTCCCCTGATCATTGTTGGTTACACTATAGCGATACCGCAAGCTAATGTTTGGCGCGGTCAAATAATTAGTGCGTATGCCCGGGGTATATGTTTGGGTGTATCCTTCATTCAGCGATTGTTGTCCTTGAATGAACTGATTGATCTTACTATAATTAAAACTGGCGTTTAGACTCGCTCTTATCTTCCCAAAGGTGCGTTGCACACGCCCAAAGACATTCACATTTTCATCTGCAAAACCAGAGTTGAAAAAAGTACTTGTCCGGATCACATTTTCAAAATTTGTTAAGCTTCGTACCTGATCAATATTGCTCGAATAGGCTGCTCTGGCAAAAACATTGGTATAGTTAAAGAGGTTGAAACTACTGTATAACAAGCTCACATTATGCGATAAGGCATTCTGTAAATCGGGTTCACCAAATTGGATGCTGTTGTAATTATTCAACACCAACCCTTCGGCCAATCTTGTAACATCTGTGAACTGGTTGCGCATATCGTATCGCAAGGTTAGGGCTTCACTCTTTTTTAACTGGATTCGGGTTTCAAAATCTGGCAAAAACCGAAAGAAGTTACCCTTAAAAGTTTCCCCGAATTGGGTATTCTTGTTTCCGTATGCATGTACTGAAAACCCGGGAGTGACCGTAAATTTACCAGATTTTAGTCGGTAATGAAATCCCAAATACACATCGCTGAAATTATACTCTGTATCGTTGGTGGTGCGCCCTTCATTGAATGTTGGTGTTGGTGCAAACTGGGATCCATCATTCAGGAACTGGAAAATATTGGAATTAAATTCCTGACGACTCAAGATAGTACCGAGTGTTAGGTTAATATTGCTTACGGCATTAAGGAGGTGGTAATAATCTAGTTTCGCATCTACCTGGTTAGATTTAATACGCCTGTTCTGACCGAGGTCATAAGTGGTCAGGGAGGTGTCAAGACCCAAAGCCTCTGCGGTTGTATCAAAGGCATCTACAGCATTTGGGTCATTCACTAAAATCGCATTGTAAAACGGATCTTCGTTTTTTATCAAATGCTGGGCTTCAAAGGCGAAAATATTGGTTTCATTTAGCGTGTAATAATAATTTAGATTTTGATTGATGCTATATGGGGAGACCTCATCTAACTGATTTGTATTTCCGATCACCGAAGAAAATATATTTTGGTTTTGAGAATCGTTCGAAACACGGCCCAGGATGTCATAATTAAGTTGATTATTAATGTTGGGCTGGTACGCCGCACTTAGTTTCAACAATCCTTGATTAGAACGTTCATTGCTCGATTGTTCGGTGGCCTCATCTGGTATACCCAGGCTAGGATCTGTGTATTGTATAAAACTCGTTTCCTTAGAAACAATACGGCTGCTATTGTAGATGAGAAATCCACTCAGATCTAGCGCCTGATTGGGAGAATAGCTAAAATTACCTGTTGCTAATTTATTCTCTATTTCCAGGGCATTGTCCTGACTTGTTAAGAAATTCAGGCTGTTGTCCCCCAGGTTTATGTTGGTTCCGCTACTTCTGCTTGGCGACCTGAAACCGCCACCGAAGTTTCTGATATCGCGCCGGGTTAAGGCAACTTCTCCTGTATTGTTGAAGTCTCCTATAAAATTAAGGCTGTATTTTGGACTGTAATAAAACAGCTTAGGCTGCACTATATAAAGCTCATTCTCCGGTGAAGTTCCGACACCAGCCGTGACATTACCAAACCAAAAGTTCTCTTTTCCTTCCTTCAGCTTAATGTTTAAGGCAACATTATCCTGGTTATTGCTTACACCTCGCAACTGACCAACTTCAGAATAATTACGCAGCACCTGTATCTTATCTACCGCTTTGGACGGAATGTTCTTAGTCGCTAATTTGGTATCTCCATCAAAGAAATCCTTACCATTAACCATTAGTTTATTAACCACTTTGCCTTCCACTTCTATCTGACCGTCTTCATTGATTTCCACACCCGGCAATTTTTCCAGTACATCTTCTAATTTTCGTTCGGTTCCGTTCTTGAAGGAGTCAGCATTGTAAACCAGGGTATCGCCCATTACGGTGACTGGTATTTCATAGATAAGTTCTACCTCATCCAGGACATTGTCTGCGAGAAGTTTATAATCTTTTGTGATATCACTTTCTTTTGTAGATAGGGTATCTTTAAAAGTCTTCATTCCTATATAGCTAATCTGGATAGTATAGGTACCGTTCTTGCCCAGATCTAGCTTGTAAATACCTTGCTCATCGGTGATACCATAGGATTCCAAACCACTTGTTTCTTGATTTATGGCAATCACATTCGCCAATTCCAATGGGAAGTTCAGGGTATCTCTGACCACGCCCTCAAGTTTAATTTGAGCATAGGAGATACTAGCTACAAAAAGTAGCGAAATACAAAGTATTTTTCTCATGATTAGGTGTTACTTGCCGGTTTGGTAGCAGTGTATTAATTAGCCAATATCAACTTCTTCTTCTACCTCTGTTGTTTCTCATCTCAAGCATTTTTCCTTGAATGGTTGCCTGATAGTCGCTTTTGGTAATTACTTTTCCTTTATCCGGAGCTTCAATCTTAATTTTCTCTTGCGGATTCATCACAATCTTGGAACAAAGGATAGTGGTATTGCCAGCACTTACTTCTAAAATGAGACCCGGAAGACCCCAATATTCACCAGGACCGTGGCTTACAGGTATTTGAGGCGTATACCATGCTTCAACTTCCGTCATTTTTATCTCAGGCACTTTGGTTTCAATAGCTGTTGAATCAGCATTTTTTTCGGGGGCTGGTCTTAAATTACTCCAGGAAAAGTCATACCAGGACAATTCAGTTGTTGGTATTGAAGCGGTTGCTTTAAAACACATGTATTGCCCTATTTGCTTTGATTCTGTACCCATCTTCCATTCTATGGCCTGTAACTTATCTTTCACTAAAAAAACCTTGCCATAGAATTCCTGACGCTGAACTAAAGCATTTTCTTTCACATTTTTATATTGCTCTCCTTGTGAGAAATTTTTTCCCCAGGAATCTGTTGCCCCTGACATGGCATCTAGTTTATCTTCTTCATTAAATACAGATTCCTCCTTATTGAAATTCAATACAAAGGTTTTTTCCAACCTGTTTTTTAGTCGTGCTTGTATTTGCTTTTTTTGCGCTTCACTCATGGTAGCGCCCCAACTGCCAAGTTCCATCTTGGATTTGGAAAAATAAAATGCCTGGCCTTGAAATTCCTGCACAGCAGGCTTAAAGGAAAATAGGAATACAAAGGCTAAAAAGCTTAGTTTAATGAGAGTTGTTTTCATAATTGGTGGTTACTTATAGTTGTAATGTTTAACGAAAATAACAAAAGATTAAACAATATAGTACTGTTTATCAAAACATTAACATTAGTATCAGCGTCTTAGGTAAGGGCTAAGGCTGCCTATTTCATAGCAAATTTCCTATCTTGGAGGACCGCGGACTATTTCCTGGGGAAATTCCGGAACAAGCGAGAACCAAACCGGTATAGCCAACTAGAATCTAGTATGCTTAATAAAAAAACTGTAACATGGACAAGGCACTAATAACAATGATTGATAACATGCCTGAAAAAACAGGTAAGTCATTAGATGAATGGAAGACAATTTTAAAAGAAAAATCATTTGCAAAACATTCTGAGGGGGTAAAATTTCTAAAAAGTGAATATGCTGTAACCCACGGATTTGCAAACACTATTGTAACCCTTTCAAAAGAAGACAAAAGTGATTCTGTAGACCTTGTAAAGGCGCAATATCAGGGAAAAGAGAGTTTGCTGCCCATATATGAGGCATTAATAACTTTCGTCAAGTCATTAGGTTCGGATGTTACGATAGCTCCAAAGAAGGCAAGTGTAAGCATTATTCGTAAAAGACAATTCGTCTTATTTAAACCTGCAACTAAGACTAGGATAGATATAGGGTTTAAATTAAAAGATAAGCCAACAACCGAAAGACTCGGAAGTTCAGGTCCGTTTGGTACAATGTGTACGCACAGGGTACAGATTTCTGATGTTGCAGAAATAGATAAAGAATTAAAAGATTGGATAAAAGAAGCCTATCAGGAATCAACATAAAACTGACTTGAGCTATGTAAACATGGCATTAACACGACTCCGAAAAATGACACTTAGCAATAAGAAATAGTAGTACTTATGAAAAATTTATTAGTAGTAATCCTATTGAGTATTATTTCATTTGAAATCCACGCTCAGGAAAGTTCATCAAATCTTTTTGATAGCGATGAAGTACTTGAGTTGAATTTACGGGCCGACTTAAAGACGGTATTTAAGGATCGGGGAGAGGATCCCCAATACCATCCGGCAACGTTACAATACAAAGCGGAGCTACATACGGTTACTATCCCTATTAAAATTAAAACACGAGGGCACTTTCGCAAGATGTCATCTAACTGCAATTACCCTCCACTATTTCTTAATTTTAAAAAATTAACTACCCCAAAAAATTCTGTTTTTGAGGGCCAGGACAAAGTGAAATTGGTAACCCCCTGCCAGGGTGATAAGTACGTTATTAATGAATACTTAGTGTACAAATTGTACAATCTTATTACGCCAAGGAGTTTTAAAGCTAGGCTGGTGAAGGTCACCTTTCAGGACACTGTAAAAAGCAAAAG
>CBDUCK010000172.1:0-5980 GCA_965365635.1 uncultured Muriicola sp. | reverse complement strand
AAGCTTATACTTCATAATATTTATGTTTGGTTATCCTAATTTGTTTGAAAGGATGGCAATATCCTAAAAATAATCAATCCTATCAAATATAATTTTTGAAAAGCCTCTACCGAATGTGGAACATCTCATTGAGACGCTGAATTTGTTCGGGTCTTCCCAGAACAATCACTTTGCTCTTTGGTTCTAGAGGTAGATCGGCTTCAGGATTTATAATATAATTGCCATTCGGCTCAATATAACCTATGATTGTACAGCCTGTTTTTCTTCTTAGATCGAGGTCCCGAAGCGAATTTCCCTCAACTTCGCTTTCAAATTCTTCTATGGCAACTTCCTCTAAATTAGTTGTATGCTTTCCTTCCACAGATAATTTATCCATAAAGGTGATAAGATCTGGAATAACCACAAGAGATGCCATATGATCCCCTCCAATTTTGTCTGGCATAATTACTTTGTTTGCCCCTGCCAGTAATAATTTCTTTTGCGAACTTACCTTTGATGCTCTGCTAATAATAAACAAGGAATTGTTTAATTGTCTGGCAGACAAAACAACAAATAAGTTATCCGCATCATCTGGCAAGGTTACAATTAAGTACTTGGCTCTCTCCACCCCTGCATCATGTAAAACGCTGTCTTCACTGGCATCCCCATCTAGAAATAGTACTTCGTCTTCGAATTTTTCTGCTATTTCCTTGTCGCGTTCAATAACTATAAACGGTCTGTCATACGCCTTTAATCTTTCTGCTGCCTGCATGCCATTACGGCCGAAACCACAAATGATAACATGATTATTTAAACTGCTGATCTTGTTTTTCACTTTTTTCTTTTTTAAAAGTTGCAAAGAGTTTCTACTTAATATGTATTCCGTTATAACAGAAATAGCGAATGCAAAAATGAAGACACTACTTATAATTAAAAATATGGTGAATATCTTAGAAGCGGGATCCAAAGGATGAACCTCCATAAACCCTACCGTGGCAACCGTTATAATGGTCATATATACGGCATCGAGCCATGGAAAACCAGCTATATATTTATACCCCAGAATACCAATGGTTAAAATAGCAAGTACTAACACTATGGCTATATATATTTTTGAACGAAAGAGTCTGATCATAGTTATAAATCAAATACAGAAGTACGTTTGGTATAAATGAGATCTTTTATCTTAAGCCAAAATGCTAAAAATAAGTACAAGGCAAAACCAAATCCCAAGGTAACAAAGGTGAGATAAATAAAGGTAGTACGCACCACCCTCGCCCTAATCCCGAGACGTTCCGCAATACGCCTCGAAACCTCAAACCCTCTTTTTTGAAAATAATAAAGAATCTGATAAAATAAATTCATGATCTAAAAATACTATTTTCCACCCAATAAATGACTGCCCAGGGAACATTGTAAACAGTTATTTCTGGTGCAATAATTTTGATATAACTGCAATAGGGCCTGACTATCATTGGCAGAATTTGAAACCATCCCTAATTTTTTGAAATTACGGACAATCTTATTCCTTTCGGATAGCATTTTAGCGCCTATTCCCCTTATGGTTTCTGAAACGTCTATTCCTTTAAAAGCATTATACTCATATAGTACAGGTAAAACAGCATTTAAGATTAATAAATCCTACTCATTTTTTTAGGCAGAAAAGAAGAAGTTTAGCCAAAATTGAAATGTGTGTCCCAATATTCACTGGAACTCGTCTGCAATACTCCGTATAGTCCTTTTAACGTTTTTTGAGAGATTAGTTCATTAAATAAATTGATATTTCTTCCGTACAGGGCTGCCACTTGCGATAATCGTATGGTTGGAAAGTTATGCGGTCGTAGCCGAAAGAATTCGGGTTTTTGTACTGCATCTTCATTTAATTTAAATTTAGTTCTTAAGAAACGGTATTCTTTTTGTAATTGTCTTTGATACCCATCTTTGGGGGATTTACCTCCTAGTAAGCCAGACAATCCAAATAGCAGGCTTTCTAATTGAAATGAATTTTTTCCGATTTTCCGAATTATAGAAAAATCTATTTCTTTAGCAAGACTCAAAAAAGCCTTTCCATTATGATTAAGGCCTGTACTCTTTAAAAGAACCATAAAAAAAACCTGTTCCCAATCATTTCTTGTGATCTGCAATAATTCATTTATGAAGGTAGATTTTTCTTTGGGCCGCTCAATGAACAAAGTACATAACCACTTCCTCTTAATGACCTGAGGAATAGCATGTAAATCTCTTTCACAAGTAATAAAACGAACATTTTCTTTTCTTAGGAAACGATTATACTTCTCAAGATCTGATACAGGAATATGGTCCTTTAATTGCAGTGTCGGAATCATTGCTCCGTTATGGTTGGCAATCGGCGTATCATCGTCCCATACAACATGCAAGATGACATTCGTATAATTTGGATCTGTTCCGTGTTTATGTCTGTGCCAATTAGAAGATTTTGAATGCACTTCAACGGAACCAAACCATTCTTGGCCATTGATATACATGCGGGCATTGGAGAAATCTGGTCCGGCCATCTTGTTTAAGATCCCGGGAGTAACAATAGATATTGGATGATTATTCGTTGTATAAAGCCCCTGTAGTGGAACCTTGTTTTTGCCCCAAATAAATTGTAGTACATCTTCCCGCATAGCCCTAAAATAAATAATCCCGCTGCAAACGGGATTCACTATCGGAATTTATTAGTGCTTACTCTATGTCTCCCTCCCACTCGGTAATTCCTCCAAGTAGGTTATAAGCATTACTAAAACCAATACTTTGCATTATAGCACAGGCTTGTCCACTTCGATTACCCGATCTGCAATACACGTAATAGTTTTTGGACTTATCTAATTTTTCTAATTCATTTAAAAACTCTTGTCCTGCATAAATATCAATATGTAAAGCGTTTGGAATCATACCCTCTTCCACTTCCTCGAGCGTACGGACATCTAATAATACCGCATTATCGTCTTGGCTAAACTGTTCTGCCCATTCTTCTTGTGATAAATCTGCCATTGCTATGAATTTTGCACAAAAATATAAATACTTCAGCAGTATGATCTAGTCTTTTTAAAAAGAATTGACTACCCACAAAAGGGCACATTAGAAAGCTCATGAAATATTTAACAAAAATTTAGCTCCCCTTACTCCAGATATTTTAGGTTTTATATTACATTTGTATATACAATTATTGTAGCAACATGAATGTTGAAAAAGTTATAAAGACCGAAAGGAAAATACCATTATCCAGCAGAACCATTATTCATCTTTTGCTGGTGAACAATAAGGTTAATGAAAGCATTACTCATGCCCTAAAGCCATTTGAGGTTTCCCTGCAACAATTCAATGTATTGAGAATACTACGGGGACAACAGGGGAAACCGGCCAATCTGAGTACGCTAAATGAAAGAATGGTAAGTAAAATGAGTAATACCACGCGCCTGGTCGATAAATTACTTTTAAAAGGATTGGTAGACAGGGTAGTTTGTGAATCCAATCGACGTAAGATCGAAATAAACATTACCAATAAAGGGAGAAAGGCATTAAAACTAATGGATGAGGTAATTATGAAAACGGAAATGGAATTGCTTCAAAATTTCAAAGAAAAAGATTTAGAAGAATTAAATACATTATTAAATAAATTTTAAAATGCATATGAACAACTATATCGAAAGTCTTAATTGGCGTTATGCTACTAAAAAATTTGATAGCAATAGGATCATCTCGGATGAGGACTTACAAATTTTATTAGATGCAACCCGTCTTAGTGCTTCTTCTTTTGGGCTTCAACCCTACCATGTATTTGTGGTAACGAACAAAGAATTAAGAACGCAATTAAAATCAGCTTCTTCTGGACAATCACAAATTACAGATTCGTCCCATGTCCTGGTTTTTGCAAGTAAAACAAGCTTTGGAACTGAGCTGATAGACAACTATTTAAAAGAGGTAAGCAAAACCAGAGAAATACCCATGGAAGACTTGCAGGGTTATGGAGATTTTATGAAATCGAAATTAGTGGATCTCCCGGATACGGCGAAGGAAGGTTGGGCGGCCAAGCAAACGTATTTGGCTGTAGGTAATTTACTTTCGGCTGCAGGGGCCTTACATATAGATACCTGCCCTATGGAAGGGTTTGAACCAGAAACATACAACGAACTGTTAGGTCTTAAAGACCTTGGTTTAACTGCCACTGTGGTAGTACCCATGGGGTACCGTTCCGAAGAAGATGAAACCCAACACTATAAAAAAGTAAGACAATCAAAAGAATCTTTATTCACGCATATTTAAAACAATCAATAATAACAATTAACAAATCAAAGTAAATTTAAAATCATGAAAAAAAATGTATTGAGTTTGGCTTTAGCCATAGTTTTTGGAGTTTCTGCAACCGCTACAACTCCGGGAGATAGTATAAAAAAAGAAGTAAAAGTAGACGAAAGTTCTGTAATGTGGAAAGCCTATAAAGTTACAGGTTCGCACACAGGATTAGTAAATTTACAAGAAGGCTCATTACTATTTAACGATGAAGCATTAGCAGGTGGTGAATTTATGGTAGACATGACCAGTATCCTTGTTACTGATTTAGAAGGAGAATACAAAGAGAAATTAGAAGGACACCTAAAGTCAGACGATTTCTTCGGCATAGAAAACCATACGAGTTCTAAACTTGTTTTTACGACAGTTCAACAAACTGGTAAAAATTCGTATGAGGTAGTAGGTGATTTAACCATTAAAGGCATCACGAAACCTATAACCTTCGATGTATCTATCTATGGAAGCAAAGCCACGGCTTCTCTAAAAATAGACAGAGCCAATTACGATATACGTTATGGTTCTGGCAGCTTCTTCGACAACTTGGGAGATAAAACAATTTATGATGAATTTGACCTGGTAGTAGATCTAGTATTCTAAGAAACTACAACTCCTATTAAATCCTGAATATGCATCTATATTCAGGATTTTTTTTTGCTGCTATTCAAAATTTATTTGACAGAAATTGGATACAAAACTCTATTTTTATCAAAAATTTGACATGTCAGTAAAAGCATTAACTCGCTTGGTTTGTTCATTGGTTATTACACTACTTTTCTTCAGCAGTTGCAGTTCTGGTTTTAAGTATTCCATAGATACCTCTCTAAACCCTTATAAAATAGCACCCTTGACGGCTCTGTTAAATATTGAAGCGGAAATGCCTGTTAATGCTACTGTAAAAGTGTTGGGTGAAATCCCTTTGGAGGAAACTTTTAAACTTAACTCCACTAACTTAACAATCCCTGTAATAGGCTTATATCCTAATGCAATTAATAAGGTGGTAGTTACTTTGGATTATGAAGGTGGCCAAATAAAAGACACCCTTCAAATAACCACCGGGAACCTCCCATCTCATTTTCCCAAAATAGTTGTTAATACACTAGATAGAACTAAAATGGCACCTGGTATGCATGCTTGTGATATTCATTTTGCAAATAAGGGCACCTTTAATTCCGGGCCAATGATTTTTGATGACCAAGGTAAGGTGAGGTGGTATTTAGATTTAAGTTTTGCTGGCAAAATGGTTAGTCCGTTTCAAAGACTTAAGGATGGAACACTTGTAATGGTGAGCAGGAATGTGATCTATGAATTTGATATGCTGGGGAAACCATTAAAAGAAACCAAGATAAATTCCAATTATGGTATGCACCACGATGTTTTGGAATTGCCCGATGGAAATTTACTTATCTGTGTGGGTAAAAAAAATAATTTTATAACCTTAGAAGGTAAGTTTGTTACTTCGGACAGCGACTTCATAATACTATATGATCGCAAGAAATCTAAAATTATAAGAGAATGGGATGTTGCTAAGCTTTTAGATGTAAGCAGGAAAGACTTAAACTTTTTCAGACCCGGGGATTGGCTTCATATGAATGGGCTGGCTTTTGATGAAAAAGACAAGTCAATTATTGTATCTGGGAAAAACCAGGGTCTGGTAAAAATTTCATCGAATAATAAGCTGCAATGGATA
>CBDUCK010000171.1:0-6004 GCA_965365635.1 uncultured Muriicola sp. | reverse complement strand
ATCGGCCAACCCGGTTTCTTTTATTGCCAGCCCCAGGGCTAATCCGCCGGCCACCAACATAAGTGTGTCCCAGGGGAGTTTACGCACGTCATCGCCATTTACGACCCCAGACATAGTTAACAAAATGATAGGAAGCAATGATACAACAGAAGCCGGAATCCCATGTAACTTCTCTGTTAACCAAAGAATTAGGGTTAATGCCAGTACGCCAAGTACAATCCTCTTTTTGATTTTTTCAAATTTGTAGGTTTCATCATCATTATGGAGTTCCTCCTCAACTTCAATAACCACTTTTGTAATTTTCGGAATATACTTCTTGGTTAATAGAAACCAGAACAAGACCGTAAGAATTAAGGCCATTGGAAAGCCAATCATCATCCATTCTAGGAACCCAATGTTGATACCCTGATGATTCAAAGCTTCCATAGCAATGGCATTGGGCGGTGAACCTATTATGGTGCCCATGCCTCCGATAGTTGCCGCACCGGCAATTCCAACCAGGATGGCTTTGGAAAAAGGGGCATTCTTGTCCATAGTATTTAAAAAAGGTAATACAGATGCGATCATCATAGCCGTTGTAGCAGTATTGGACATAATCATCGAAAACAAAGAGGTTGTAAGCATTAAACCCAGGAGTATTCGTTTAGGGCTCGTTCCAAATTTGGAGATAGACAACCTAAAGATGGTCTTGTCCAAATTGGTTTTACTCATAGCTTCCGCCATAAAGAATCCACCAAGCATTAACCAAATAACACTGCTAGACCAAGAATTTATGTACCCTATATAATGATCCTTAACATTTTCAGGATCTATTTGGGAGTAATAACTGTTCATAGAGAAGATCAGGAAGCCAAAGATCATTAACCCAACGGCGAAAGGCGGTATTGCTTCTGTTACCCACAAACCAATTGCTAAAAAAAGAAGGAATAATACATAAATTTGAGCCTGGTCTAATCCAGGCTCACTTATTAAATAGGTAATTCCAAAAGACAAGATAATACTACACAGAAAATAGATTACTCTGCTTTGAACGTCCACAACTTTTTGGATGTGCGACATTAATTTTAAGGATACTGCTCTGGAATCGGCCATTAGATACTCTTGTTAAATTTTTGTGTAAAATTAAGGATGAAACCCATTAAAAAACCTAATAAATGTCATGGAATTATTTAAATGAAGATAAAGCAGTTCCCACGACATAAATTGTTGTTAAATTGTTAATAACTTACCTGCTTCCATACAGCCCTACCCCTATATTTCATGGGCTATTGCTTATATTTGTTTGAATATATTATTTTAATATGTCCTGAGGGTTTTAATAAGGATAATTTAGTCGTATTTATAACCTTTTCGGATGTTTTTTGCGCTATATTCAAGCAAAAAGAAAGAAAGACTAACAAAAGCAGAAAATAATATCATTGGTTTTATGAGCGAAGAAAATAAGAAAAGCAATTATTCCGCCGATAGTATTCAGGCCCTTGAAGGGATAGAACACGTAAGAATGCGTCCTTCTATGTATATTGGAGATGTAGGAGTTCGTGGGTTACATCACCTGGTTTATGAAGTGGTAGATAACTCCATTGATGAAGCTATGGGAGGGCATTGCGATACCATTAGCGTTATTATCAATGAGGATAACTCTGTGGCTGTAAAAGACAACGGAAGGGGTATACCGGTTGATCTTCATAAAAAAGAAGGGGTCTCTGCCCTAGAGGTAGTGATGACTAAAATTGGTGCTGGCGGAAAATTTGATAAAGATTCCTATAAGGTTTCCGGGGGTCTTCACGGTGTTGGAGTATCCGTGGTAAATGCCTTATCTAATAATTTAAAGGCCCAGGTTTACCGAGACGGGAAAATTTGGGAACAAGAGTACGAACGGGGTAAATCTATGTATCCGGTAAAAAGTGTGGGTACTACCACAGAACGAGGTACCGTAATTACCTTTCATCCCGATGTAGAAATCTTTACCCAGACAATAGAATTTAGTTATGAAACCCTGGCCAACAGGATGCGAGAACTCGCTTATCTGAATAAAGGGATAACTATTACCATAACCGATAAAAGAAATAAAGATAAAGACGGAGAATTCATTTCAGATGTTTTTTATTCCGAGGAAGGATTAAAAGAATTTATAAAGTTCTTAGATGGGAACAGAGAGTCGCTGATTCAGCATATCATTAGCATGGAAGGCGAAAAGAACGATATTCCTGTTGAGGTAGCAATGGTGTATAACACCAGCTACACAGAGAATCTGCATTCTTATGTGAACAACATAAATACCCACGAAGGGGGTACGCACCTAACAGGATTTAGAAGAGGGTTAACTTCCACGCTGAAGAAATATGCCGACGCTTCCGGAATGCTCGATAAGCTGAAGTTTGAAGTGCAGGGTGATGATTTTAGAGAAGGATTAACTGCCATAATTTCGGTGAAGGTTGCAGAACCGCAGTTTGAAGGACAAACCAAAACCAAATTAGGGAACAGAGAAGTGTCTTCAGCGGTAAGTCAGGCTGTTTCTGAGATGTTGACCAATTATTTGGAAGAACACCCGGATGACGCTAAGACGATAGTCCAAAAAGTGATTTTAGCTGCACAGGCAAGGCATGCTGCTACCAAGGCCAGGGAAATGGTTCAGCGGAAGAATGTGATGAGTGGCGGCGGATTACCAGGGAAACTGTCCGATTGTTCAGAACAAGATCCGGCTTTGTGCGAAGTATTCCTCGTAGAGGGAGATTCTGCAGGGGGTACGGCCAAGATGGGTCGCGACAGAAATTTTCAGGCTATTTTGCCATTACGTGGAAAAATACTGAATGTTGAGAAAGCCATGCAGCACAAGGTATTTGAGAACGAAGAAATCAAGAATATTTATACCGCACTGGGGGTTACCATAGGTACCGAAGAGGATAGCAAGGCGCTGAATCTAGAAAAATTAAGGTATCATAAGGTAATTATTATGTGTGATGCCGATGTGGATGGTAGCCATATAGAAACGCTAATACTTACTTTTTTCTTCCGTTACATGAAAGAACTAATAGAAGGGGGTCATGTATATATTGCAACCCCACCGTTGTATTTAGTGAAAAAGGGGAGTAAAAAGAGTTATGCCTGGAATGACAAAGAACGCGATGAAATTGCTGCAACTTTTAAAGGAGGGGTAAGCATCCAACGATATAAAGGTTTAGGTGAGATGAATGCGGTTCAACTGTGGGACACCACTATGAATCCAAATTTCCGTACGTTACGACAAGTAACCATAGACAATGCAACAGAAACAGACCGAATATTTTCTATGTTAATGGGAGATGAAGTACCTCCTAGAAGGGAATTCATTGAGAAAAATGCAGTATATGCGAACATTGATGTATAGAAAACCCTAGTTACACAACAAAAACTCGCACCAACAGTGCGAGTTTTTTAGTTTTAGGCAAAATTTAACGATATGAAAAATATATTCTATGCTATGGTGTTGTGTTGTTTTTTTGCCGGTCAGGCACAATCCAACATAAATGATCTTTTAGCGGCTGGTCTGGATGACGCAGAACGCTTCACTAATTCGTATTTAGCTCCCGTTTCAGAAGGTGCTATCTACAGTATTTCCGGATCCTGGTTTAATACGGCAGATGCCAAACCATTGGGAGGATTTGAAATCTCTGTGATAGGGAATATGACTTCTTATAAGAACAAAGAAGATAAAAAGTCATTTATTCTTAACACGGCAGATTATGATAATTTACAGTTCGTGGACGGTAGTCCTTCTAAGACGGTATCTTCTGCCCTAGGAGATATAACTGGAGTACGTGTTTTTGTTGAAGCCGAAATAGCTCCAGGGATAACCTCCAGAGAAGAATTTGACTTGCCATCTGGTTTGGCAGGAGACGGTATAAATTTTATTCCCTCGGGCTTTATACAGGCCAGCGTTGGTCTTATTAAAGGAACGGAATTAAAAGCAAGGTTTTTGCCAAAAATAAATACAGATGAGGTATCCATAGGCCTTTTTGGTCTTGGAATTCAACACGAATTCACCAAGCATTTACCGGCAGACAAGATTTTACCCGTTGCTATTTCTGGTGTTATTGGTTATACAAGTCTTAATGGCACCTATGATTTTACAAACACTAATATCATCGGCGGACAAGATCAACGGATTGATGCTAAAATCAATTCCTGGATTTTTCAGGCACTTGTTTCTACAAAGCTTCCGGTTATTAACTTCTATGGAAGTTTAGGGTACGTTACAGGTAAATCAGAGACCGCTATTTTAGGAACTTACGATGTACAATCGGGCCCTTTTCAGCAAAGCTATGTTGATCCTTTTACATTAAATACAGATGCAAGTGGCGTTACAGCTACTATGGGAACCAAAATAAAACTAGGATTTTTCCGCTTACATGCCGATTATGCAATTGCAGAATTTAATAACCTTTCTGTAGGTCTAAGTTTCGGCTTTAGGTAGTAGATCACGAAGTATTATTATATAAAAACAGCCTTCAATTCGAAGGCTGTTTTTGCATTTATATAGAAATAAGTCAGGGGAATTCTATTCGCGCAGTGCAAGAATGTTTCCTTGTATATCTTCCAGGGATTCTACATTATCTGCTTCTTTCATACGAACTTCATGAGAAGCCATATCGGTACCAGGATAGGAAATGGTGTAAACATTCCCTGCTTTTTCCCAACTAAAGTCGGTTTGTACATTCAAGGTATTACCACTGTAATCATGATATCTTCCTAAATAGACATCATTAAAAATCCATTCTTCACGTTTTGTTTGTCTTGCACTTTCAGAGGTGGAAATCACCTCTACTTTTGCCCAGATTCCTATAATAGGGTCGTTATTTTCAGGAATTCTAGTACAGTTGCTTGCCGAAATGATAGCTATGATGGCCATCAAAGAAAATAGTTTTTTCAAATTGCAGGTTTTTAGATTTGGGATCTAATTCTGTTTTGTAACGTATCTATAATTCAATCTATTGCACTTTTTCGATGAACGACGTACTAAAATGGCCAATATTCGATGAACGTCATCTAATTGTAGGAAAAGTAGTTCAGATTATCCATGAAGTACCGTCAATATTATTTCAAATAATACCAGATTCTTCGGCACTGTTTATGTTAATATTTCATATTTTTGATACGCTTTAAATAAGTTAAAAAACCTAACAACATCCGGATAAAATAGACTGGTATTCTTTTACGACTGGATGGTGTATTGCTAAAATTTTAAATAGAATAATATATGAAAGTTACAGTAGTAGGAGCAGGTGCGGTTGGTGCGAGTTGCGCCGAGTATATTGCCATAAAGAATTTCGCCTCAGAGGTGGTATTACTAGATATTAAAGAAGGGTATGCAGAAGGAAAGGCAATGGACCTGATGCAAACGGCTTCTTTAAATGGTTTTGATACCAAAATTACGGGTACCACAGGGGATTATAGTAAAACTGCCGATAGCCATATCGCAGTTATTACTTCAGGAATTCCCAGAAAACCAGGAATGACCAGAGAAGAATTAATAGGAATAAATGCAGGAATTGTCAGGACTGTTGCTACTAGTCTTATAGAACATTCCCCCAATGTGATATTAATTGTGGTAAGTAACCCTATGGATACCATGACGTATTTAGTGCACAAAATCACCGATCTTCCAAAGCATAAAATTATTGGTATGGGAGGTGCTTTAGATAGTGCACGTTTTAAATATCGCTTGGCAGAGGCCCTGGGTGCGCCAATTTCAGATGTTGACGGAATGGTGATAGGCGGACATAGCGATACCGGTATGGTGCCGCTGGCAAGACATGCCACCCGCAACAGTGTTAAAGTTTCTGAGTTTTTATCTCCGGAAAGACTTGCACAGGTAACAGAAGACACCAAGGTAGGGGGCGCTACACTTACTAAATTACTTGGCACCAGTGCCTGGTATGCCCCGGGAGCAGCCGTTTCGGGATTGGTACAGGCCATAGCCTGCGATCAGAAGAAATTATTTCCGTGCTCTACCATGCTAGAGGGG
>CBDUCK010000170.1:0-6082 GCA_965365635.1 uncultured Muriicola sp. | reverse complement strand
CACCCATTTACGAATGAGAAAATTCCGGTTTGGATAGGGGATTACGTGCTTGCAGGTTATGGGACAGGGGCGGTTATGTCTGTGCCTTGCGGGGATCAACGCGATTATGATTTTGCGAAGCATTACGCTATTCCAATTCCAAATATTTTTCAGGATATAGATATTTCAGAAGAAGCCTACGCCGATAAGGACGGGACCATTATAGCCAATTCCGATTTTTTAACAGGACTTTCTTATAAAGAAGCATCGAAGAAAGTGATCTCAGCACTCGAGGATAGCGGACTTGGAAAAGGAAAAGTTAATTACCGCTTGCGTGATGCGGTTTTTAGTCGCCAACGGTATTGGGGAGAACCTTTCCCGGTGTACTATGTGAATGGGATTCCCAAGATGATCCCTACAGAATGTCTCCCTTTAAAATTGCCTGAGGTGGAGAAGTATTTGCCTACAGAAAAAGGTGATCCACCATTAGGTAATGCCAAAAATTGGGCCTGGAACACCAAAACAAACAAGGTGGTTTCTAATGATAAAATAGATCAGATAGAGATATTTCCATTAGAGTTGAATACCATGCCGGGATGGGCAGGTAGTTCACAATATTTTAATAGATATATGGATCCTTGCAACACGGACGAAATATATTCTGCAGAAGCTATTAATTACTGGCAAGATGTGGATCTGTATATAGGGGGCATAGAACATGCTACCGGACACTTACTTTACTCCAGATTTTGGCAAAAATTTATGTTCGATAAAGGGTTTGCGCCTAAAGATGAATTTGCCAAAAAGTTGATTAATCAAGGGATGATCCTGGGCACTAGTGCTTTTGTATATAGAGAAGAAGGAACTAATAGGATTTTATCTAAAGGATTTATTAAAGACAAACGGGTAGACCCTATTCATGCCGACGTGTCCTTGGTTAACGCTTCGGATGAATTGGATGTTGAAGCATTTAAGTTATGGCGCCCTGAGTTTAAAGAAGCAGAATTTGTTACAGAGGACGGGTCTTTTTATGTAGGGCGCGAAGTAGAGAAAATGTCTAAATCTAAGTACAACGTGGTAAACCCTGATTCGATTTGTGAAGAGTACGGAACAGATGCCCTACGGATGTACGAGATGTTTCTTGGACCCCTGGAACAATCTAAACCCTGGAATACCGCTGGAATATCGGGGGTGTATTCTTTCTTGAAAAAGCTATGGAGATTATACCATACAGCCGATAATGGAGGGTTTCTGGTTGTGGATTCCGCACCTTCCAAAGAGGCCCTGAAGACATTACACAAAACAATAAAGAAGGTAGAAGAGGATATCACGAACTTCTCATTCAACACATCTGTGTCTACATTTATGATCTGTGTGAATGAACTTTCAGCACAAAAATGCAATAGTAGAGAGGTTTTGAGTCCATTAGCAATCCTAATAGCTCCATATGCCCCGCATATTGCGGAAGAACTCTGGGAGAAATTGGGGAATACTTCTTCTGTGGCATACGCTTCATACCCTATGTACGATGAAAGCTATTTGGTAGAGCGCAGTAAGGAATACCCTATTTCATTCAATGGCAAAATGAGGTTTACGTTGCAGTTATCATTAGATCTAACAAAAGAGGAAATTGAAAAGACTGTGATGACCCATGAGAAAACACTTTCCCAGTTAGCAGGGCGTACCCCTAAAAAAGTAATTGTAGTTCCGGGGAAGATTGTGAATATTGTAGGGTAAGACACACAAAAAATAAATATCCCCACAACAAATAGTCATATTATTACATCACCCCCCCCCTAAAAATAGGGGTAGAATATTAATTATACGTTATATTTTACCCATACCCCCTGTTTTTTATCGAATATATTTCTTTATAAGAAGTTTTTGGATCATATTTGAACTACAACACTTAAAAATAGAAATATGATCATTGGGGTTCCAAAAGAGATTAAAAAAAATGAAAGCAGAGTAGGGATGACCCCTGCGGGAGTTTTTGAACTGGTTAAAAATAATCATACCGTATACGTGCAATCTACAGCCGGTGAGGGAAGCGGTTTTTTGGATCGGGATTACACAAAAGCAGGTGCGGTGGTTTTGGATACCATACAACAGGTTTATGCCTTAAGTGACATGATCGTAAAAGTAAAAGAACCAATTCCGGAGGAATATGGATTAGTTCAAGAGGGTCAGGTAGTATTTACATATTTTCATTTTGCTTCTAGTGAAACATTAACAAAAGCAATGGTTGAAAGTGGCGCTATATGCATAGCGTATGAAACGGTAGAAGATGAGGATGGTTCTTTACCATTGCTTACGCCCATGTCTGAAGTTGCTGGAAGAATGGCGATTCAACAAGGCGCAAAATATTTAGAAAAACCTGTTAAAGGGCGGGGCGTTCTTTTAGGAGGAGTGCCAGGGGTTGCTCCAGGAAAAGTACTTGTGTTGGGAGCAGGAATTGTTGGGACCCAAGCTGCAAAAATGGCAGCCGGATTAGGAGCCCATGTTACGATACTCGATGTGAACATGAAACGGTTACGTTATATTAATGATTTTATGCCTAGTCATGTAGTTACGGAGTATTCCAATGAATTTAATATTCGAAAGCATATAGAAACGCATGATCTTATAATTGGAGGTGTTTTGCTCAAAGGTTCAAAGGCACCAAACCTTATTACCAGAGATATGTTGAAGAATATGCGTTCCGGAACTGTTATAGTTGACGTAGCAGTAGATCAAGGGGGTTGTGTAGAAACTACCAGACCTACAACGCACGAAGATCCCATTTATATTATAGATGATGTTGTACACTATTCGGTGGCAAATATGCCGGGGGCCGTACCACATACCTCCACCATGGCCTTAACCAATGTAACCTTGCCTTACATAGTAAAACTGGCTAATCATGGCTGGCTTATGGCATGTGATAGAGACAAATCACTTAAAAAAGGACTAAATATTGTAGAAGGGCGGGTAGTTTATAAAGAAATTATGGAGACTTTTGAGTGGGACACTATTCCGGCTTAGAATGAACATTTTGTCAGTTTTTAGAGCCCTGCCATAATTGGCGGGGTTTTTGTTGATATAATTGTAATTTTACAAAATTCTAAAGGAGTAATTTATGATGACATATTATATCCTAATTGGTGCTATTGCACTGGTTAGTTGGTTAGTAAGCAACAAGTTGAAAAGTAAGTTTAAGCACTACTCAAAAGTGCATTTAACCAATGGCATGAGTGGAGCCGAAATAGCCGAAAAAATGCTATCAGATCATGGAATTATGGACGTTAAGGTAGTCTCTGCCCCCGGGATGTTAACAGACCACTATAACCCAAAGAATAAAACTGTGAACCTAAGTGAGAGTGTCTATAGTCAGAGAAATGCGGCCTCTGCTGCGGTAGCAGCACATGAATGCGGCCATGCCGTACAGCATGCCCAGGCATATGAATGGCTCACCATGCGATCTAAACTTGTACCTGTAGTTAGTATAACTTCTGGGATGTCTATGTGGGTAGTTTTCGGTGGAATTGTATTGGGAGCTGCTTCGGGAGCTGGACTGGGATTTTATATTGCGGTTGCAGGCCTAATTATGATGGGATTTGCCACACTTTTTAGTTTTATAACACTTCCCGTAGAGTATGATGCCAGTAATAGGGCATTGGCCTGGTTAAAACAAAAAAATATGGTCACCCCACAGGAGTATAAGGGCTCAGAGGATGCCTTAAAATGGGCGGCACGGACTTATTTAGTAGCGGCCATTGGGTCTTTGGCTTCTCTTGTTTATTGGGGGTTACAGGTTTTTGGTGGCCGGGATTAAGAGTAGGAATAGTAGATAGCCCCTCTCTTTTAAAAGAGTCAAAAAACATTGGTAAGCGTCAAATTGTTATCTGACGATCTATTTGTTGATTTAATGAAATAAAGGTTTCTGTTCTGGATACCCCTTCAATCTGTTGTATGTCTCTATTTAAGACCTGCATAAGGTGTTCATTATCTCTGCACAGTACTTTTATTAGGATAGACCAATTGCCGGTTGTATAATGACATTCTAATACTTCGGGTATTTTTTCCAATGCTTTGACGGCCGCAGGGTTGCTCATGGCTTTATCCAGAAAGATTCCTATATATGCCATGGTTGTATACCCTAAAATCTTTGGGTTGATAACAAATTTAGAACCTGCAATGAGTCCTGATTTTTCTAATTTTCGTAGTCGTTGATGAATAGCAGCACCAGAGATTCCAATATTTCTTGCGATTTCGAGAATGGGCTTGCGGGCGTCTTGCATTAAATAACGAAGAATTTTCTTGTCAATTCCGTCTATTTTTACATTTTCGTTAGAAGACTTCATAAGAATGCTTTTGAAATTGTTTAAAGATAGTATTTCTACCTGCAATTTCTAACTTGCAACGGAATCTGGATTATAACCAAGATAAGGGACATTAAATTCTTTAAAGCGTACATTATAGGTGGCGAGTTCTTTAAGAATAGGTTCGTATACCTCTTTTTTGATGGGTATCTGAACCCCTGGTGTCGAAATTTTGCCATTTAATATGAGAAGGGTCGCCATTGCAACGGGTAAGCCAACAGTTTTTGCCATAGCGGTATAGGTTCTGTTTTCACCGAGAACTACCATATTTGCATCTATTTGCTCCTTCTTTCCGTTAATTTCATATCCAAATTTATGATACATAACGATCATGTCTTTGTCCTGTTGGGCTAATGTCCACTTTTCCTCTAATATTTTTTGAAGCATTTGGGCAGGCGTCGCATTTTTCAATGCAATCTTTTTGTTTGGGTTGAAAACGTCTAGTTCTAGTAGTTTACTCCATATGCTGTCATCCTGGTCTATTTTTAAGTAATGTCTTAATTTTAGTTCCACAGAGTCTGTTGGGGAATAAGGAAGAAAAAGATTTGTAAAGTCCCTAAAGGACATGCCTTCAGAATTTTCAACAGCATAGCTGTCATCTGTCATTCCAAGTTGCACAAACATATTCCATGCTTTAGAGAATCCCACTCTCCGCATGGTGCCGCGGTACAATGTCAATACATTTTGTAAACCATAAGCTTCCCGATAATTCAGGGAATCTCTATTGGCATAGGCCTCAAAGGTGCCGTATCCTTCAATTTCCATAAACTCTGTTCTTCTAAAAAGTTTATGATATGGGATATATTTATAAGTACCTTCCTGTATAAATTTTGCGGGTCCTCCTTGTCCTGCAAGGACCACATTTCTTGGGTTCCAGGTAAATTTGTAATTCCATTTATTGGTATCACTTTCAGGAGCTACCAATCCGCCTGTGAAAGATTCAAATAGGAGCATTTTTCCTCCCTTATCACGAATCCTATCAATGATCTGTAATGCACTCATATGATCTATTCCGGGATCGAGGCCAATTTCATTCATAAAAATCAGGCCTGCCGCTTTTACGTCAGGATCAATCGTCTTCATGTCATCATTTACATAGGATGCAGTCACCAGATGCTTTTTAAGTATAAGACAGTCTTTAGCAATCGTCATATGGAACCGGGCGGGAAGCATAGAAACTACAATATCCGCTTCTGATAAAATATTAATTCGGTCCTTTTCGTTAAAAATATCCAATACTACAAAGGTGCATGCCGGGTGCTTTTTTATAGCATCAGGAATACCATCAGGATTCTGGTCAACGATGGTTATGTGAAGTTGTTCTGATTCGGATTTTTTTAAAAAATAATCCAACATAAAAGAGGTGGATTTTCCGGCACCTATTACCACTATTTTTCTCATCATCGTTATTTGATACTTTTGCAATATTATAAGATACTAAGGTATCAAATTGTTACATTTATAAAAAAACAGGGGGAGTAAGTTATGAACAGAACAATTATTCTTACAGGAATTGTTTTTGGCATGTTGGGGGTGCTGATGGGGGCTTTTGGAGCGCACGGTTTAAAAAGTGTGCTAGCCGATAGTGCATTACAAAGTTTCGAAACCGGGGTTCGGTATCAGATGTATCATGCTATTTTATTGGTCATAATTGGGAACATATTATATTATAATCATGTTTAATAAGACACATGTCGCTCGATTTATTCATTACACATTGTTTTTTCCAATATTCAAGTATA
>CBDUCK010000169.1:0-6089 GCA_965365635.1 uncultured Muriicola sp. | reverse complement strand
CGTATCGAGGGTTCGAATCCCTTCCTCTCTGCATAAGCAAAACATTTTTTTCACACTGAAGTCATAAAAATTAGGATTTCTGATTTTTGGAGTTATATTTGTGAAGATGACAAAGGATAGGCAGTTTATTAGATCTATCCTCAAATGTTTTAATTATTAATTGTATATTTTATATCTTTAACCCTATTAACTAACTAATTTTAAGTTTGAACGAAATGAAAAGATTATTCTCGATCCTGGCTATGGCTGGGCTATTTGTCCTAAGTACAAATACGGTAAGCGCAAAAGCGAATGCAATAGTTTCAAATCTATCTTCAACAGTATCAACTGCAGCATTTATGCTTCAGGAAGAAGGAGCGGCAGAAGCAGAAAAAGGATTTACCCAAGTTTTAAAAGAGCAATTCATCCAAGGGGGTGCAGGCTTTATGGGAATTGTACTTTTATGTTTGATTTTAGGTTTGGCAGTAGCCATTGAAAGAATCATTTATTTAAACATGGCCAGTACTAATACTACTAAATTAAAGCAACAAGTAGAAGATGCTTTAGCTTCAGGAGGTATTGAAGCAGCCAAAGAAGTTTGTAGAAACACAAAAGGTCCTGTCGCATCTATTTACTATCAAGGGTTAGATAGAGCAGGCGAGAGTGTTGAATCTGCCGAGAAAGCGGTTGTAGCTTACGGAGGCGTACAGATGGGTCAGTTAGAGAAGAACGTTTCCTGGTTATCTTTATTTATCGCTATTGCTCCTATGCTTGGGTTCATGGGAACGGTAATTGGTATGATCCAAGCCTTCCAAAAAATTGCCGCAGTAGGTAACTTAAGTGCCTCGCTAATTGCAGGGGATATTCAGGTGGCGTTATTAACAACGGTATTTGGACTTATCACAGCGATTATCCTACAGATTTTCTATAACTACATTATTGCTAAAATAGACGGTATTGTAAATGACATGGAAGATTCTTCGATCAGTTTGATCGATATGTTGGTAGATCACAAAAAATAATTAAGACACTTAATACCAAAATATTATGAATAAAATAGTAAAAATTGTTTTGGCTGTATTGGGTCTTTTATCCGCTATCCTATGGTATCAATTGCCAAGTAGGGATGTGCCTGCAGCAGAAGCAGCACAAAGTGGCGCCATGAATATGATGTTTGTTATTACCTATTTACTTTTAGGAATAGCAGTTGTAGTAAGTCTTTTGTTTGCACTTATCAATCTGTTTTCAAATCCTAAAAGTTTAAAGAAAGCGCTGATGATTATTGGTGGGTTCCTTGTAGTGGTGGCATTTGCATATGTTTTAGCAGATGGTACAGATATTGATCTGGATGCAATGGCCAGTAGAGGAATAACAACTACGGAAACTACCGTAAAGAGAATCGGTACTGGGCTTAATCTGTTTTTCCTTCTAGTTATAATCGCAGTTGGCTCTATGATTTTCGGAGGAGTTAAAAAGATGTTTAACAAATAAATTATAAACGATGGCTAGAAGAGGAGGAGCACCAGAAGTAAATGCAGGTTCGATGGCAGACATCGCGTTTTTACTCCTCATTTTTTTCTTAGTAACAACTACTATTGAAACAGATGCAGGTTTAGACAGGATGTTACCGCCAATGGAGCCGCCGGATGTAGATGTTGTGATAAAGCAGAAAAACATCTTCACCGTAAATATTAATAAGAACGGGCAGTTGCTGGTAGAAGAAGAGTTAACTAATTTAAAAGATCTACGAGCTAAAGCAATGGCTTTTCTAGATAACGGGGCGGATGGCACTTGTAATTATTGTAAGGGAAGAAGAGAAAGTGGATCTTCTGATAACCCTACGAAAGCAATTATTTCGCTTAAGAACGATCGGGAAACAAAGTACGGAACTTATATCACAGTTCAGAACGAATTGGTAGGGGCGTATAATGACCTGAGAAATAGAGAGGCACAACGTCTGTATCAAAGAGATTTTACTGAGATGGAATCGGAGTTTTTAAATCCTGAAACACCCTCTAGAATAAGAGACGAACTAAAAGATAAGGTGAAGAAAATTCAGGAATTGTTTCCTCAGAAGTTGTCAGAGGCAGAAACCTCTTCAAGTAATTAACGATACCTTAGTAACACATAATTATGTCTAAATTTACAAAGAAAAAAGACGGAGATTTACCACCAGTATCCACGGCGTCATTACCAGATATCGTTTTTATGCTGTTGTTCTTTTTTATGACGGTGACCGTCATGAAGGATAGTTCTTTAATGGTAGAAAATGTCTTACCGAATGCAAGTGAGGTTAAAAAACTCGAAAAGAAAGACCGGGTACTCTATATTTTTGTAGGAAAACCTACCAGAGATTATCAAAAGGTATTTGGGACAGAGCCAAAGATTCAGTTGAATGATAAATTTGCAAGTGTATCGGAAGTAGGAGATTTTATTTTGCAGGAACGGGCTAAAAAGCCACAAGAATTGCAGAATGTACTAACTACGGCCTTAAAGGTAGATAAAGGTGCTAATATGGGGTTAATAGCTGATATTAAGCAGCAATTACGCGAAGTAAATGCCCTGAAAATAAATTATACTACCTATGAGGGGGATGCCTTCAGGAATGTTCAATAACTGAAATAGATACTAAAATTATAGGAAAACGCTTCAAATAGTTATTTTGAAGCGTTTTTTTTATTTGCGTTAGGTGATTTATTTTACCTTTAATTTTATGAAAACTTTTTTAGTTCTTCTTCTTCTTACTACTACCTTAACTATGGGGGTATTCGCCCAACAAGAGGTTACAGAAGTTGATCCAAATTATTTGGAAGATCAATTCTATGTAGGAATTACCTATAATTTTATACTTAATAAACCTGGCCCAATAACACAAAGAAACCTTTCTTATGGGTTGGATATAGGATTTATTAAAGACATCCCTCTAAACAGAAAGCGAAATGTAGCCATAGGACTGGGCCTGGGGTATGCCGTAAATTCTTATTATACTAATTTGCTAGTAGAGGAACTAGATTCTCAATTTCAGTATGGAACAATCGCAAGCGATACAGGCGTTAAACGTAACAAATTAGAAACGCACTTAGTAGAACTGCCTCTGGAATTCAGGTGGCGAACTTCTACACCCGAGGACTATAAGTTTTGGAGAATATATACAGGACTTAAATTTAGCTACCTTTTGGGAGGCAGGTCAAAACTGGTAGCTGATTCGGGGAAACAGTCTTTTTATAACACCGATCTGCGCGACTTTCAATACGGACTAACATTAAATTTTGGGTATAACACGTTTAATATACATGTATACTATGCCCTTAATAATCTTTTCGAGGATAATTTAACACTAACTACAGGGGAAGAACTAAATTTTACCCCGCTGCGTATTGGACTCATCTTTTATATACTTTAATATTCTTTTTCAGTAGTGATATTACAACCAAAACTTGATGGTGAGTAATTGGGAAACCATTCCAATCATAAGCCCAATAAGAAGTTCAGCGCGTGTATGCGCTTTTAGAAATATACGGGCAGTAGCTACCAGGCCCGAAGCAAAAACCATACAACTGATTGCGACAACAATGTTTCTTTCAAAATGGATGCTGAGGCAGATTAAGTACATAAGAATGGTACCCATACCCATCATGTGCAAACTGGTCTTAAATCGTATTAATAAAAGAAATAAACAGGTAATTGTTGCAGCTAGCAATCCCAGGAAAAAGTAATACAATTCTATGATATAATTATTAGGGATTACTTTTGTTAGAATCATTATAAGTAAGCCAACGCTAATAAGTAACGGATAGGTGCGTTCTGTTTTATTTCTCAAAAAGATAGAACTTACCATCCCTAAATTTTTAAGAATAAAGAAACTGATAATAGGAATAATGATCGATAAGATAAATATGGGCAATAGGTTACTACTTTTAAGCTGCATTGGGGTGTATTTTGGCGTTACCAAAAAGTACGATATGGTACCGGCCATTGCTATAAAAATAGGATGAAAGATATATGAGATAAACCTAAAAAAAGATGCGATCATATCTCCTTTCTTAGACGGGCTACTGGAATCCCAAGTTGCTCCCTGTATTTAGCCACAGTTCTTCTGGCAATAGGATATCCTTTTGCCTTTAGTATCGCCGCTAGTTTGTCATCGGTTAATGGTTTTCTTTTGGCTTCTTCCCCTATGACCGTTTCCAGGATCTTTTTAATTTCTTTTGTAGAAACATCTTCCCCTTGCACATTTTTCATCGATTCAGAGAAATACTCTTTTATTAATTTGGTGCCGTATGGGGTATCAACATACTTGCTGTTGGCAACTCTGGAAACTGTGGAGACGTCCATATCTATGATATCGGCGATATCCTTTAAAATCATTGGGCGCAATTTGCGCTCATCGCCAGATAGGAAATACTCTTTTTGGTACTCCATAATGGCCCTCATAGTAATATAAAGGGTTTGCTGACGTTGTTTAATGGCATCTATAAACCATTTAGCGGAGTCTAATTTTTGTTTTATAAAGAGTACCGCTTCTTTTTGAGATTTTGAACGATCCTTAGCGCTTTTATAACCGGCTAACATATTGCTGTACTCCTTCGATACATGAAGATCGGGTGCATTTCTGCTATTGAGGCTTAATTCCAATTCCCCCTCAACAATTTGGATGGAGAAATCCGGAACAATATGCTCAATGATTTTGTTGCCTCCAGAATAGGATCCACCTGGTTTAGGATTTAACTTTTCAATTTCTGATATGGCCTCTTTTAACTCTTGTTCAGACACATCGTGCTTTTGTATGAGTTTGGTGTAATGTTTCTTTGTAAAATGATCAAATGATTTTTCCAGGATGGCTATGGCCAAATCTATTGCGGCGCTTGGTTCTTTTCTTTTAAGTTGTATCAGCAAACATTCATCGAGCGATCTTGCTCCCACTCCGGGAGGGTCTAGCTCTTGAACAATACCAAGCACTTTTTCAATGGCACTTTGTTCTACGTAAATATTTTGAGTGAAGGCCAAATCGTCCATAATGTCAGTAACCGGCCTTCGTATATACCCACTTTCATCGACACTTCCAACTAAAAATTCAGCTATCGCCCATTCCTCGTCGCTTAAATAAACGGTATTCAATTGATTAATAAGATATTGGGTAAAGGAAATACCTGCGGCGTACGGAACACTTTTCTCATCGTCATCTGCGCTGTAGTTGTTGGCTCTGGTTTTATAATCGGGTACTTCGTCATCACTCAAATAATCATCTATATTGATGTCATCTGCATTAATAGTTTCATTATCGGTATCCCCCTCATATAAGTCATTCAAATCATCGTCTAAAGTATCTGGCTCCTCTTTGCCAGATTCCAAAGCCGGATTTTCTTCCATTTCTTGTTTTAGGCGTTGTTCAAAAGCCTGTGTAGGCAATTGAATTAGCTTCATCAACTGAATTTGTTGAGGAGATAACTTTTGAGATAATTTAAATTGTAAGTGTTGTTTTAGCATTGAGGACTATTCTGAATAGTCTTATAAAGTTACTACAAATCCGTTTAAAAATCTGCATTCTGCGGTGTCCTTGGAAACGGAATAACATCGCGTATATTTCCCATTCCCGTCGCAAATTGCACCATGCGCTCAAACCCCAGACCAAAACCACTGTGAATGGCTGTCCCATATTTTCTAAGGTCTAAGTACCACCAGAGCTCTTTTTCGTCGATCCCTAGCTCGGTTATTTTATCTAAGAGCACGTCCAGGCGCTCCTCTCGTTGTGAGCCACCTACAATTTCCCCAATACCCGGAAAGAGAATGTCCATAGCCCTTACGGTGGTGCCGTCTTCATTTAAACGCATATAAAACGCCTTTATTTTTGCAGGGTAATCAAATAAGATAACTGGGCATTTAAAATGCTTTTCTACCAGGTACCGTTCGTGCTCGCTCTGCAGATCGGTTCCCCATTCCTCTATGGGATACTGAAACTTTTTCTTTTTATTAGGCTTGCTATTCTTAAGAATGTCTATTGCTTCGGTATAGGTTACTCTTTTAAAGTTATTATCTACCACAAAACGTAGTTTTTCAACTAAAGACATATCACTTCGTTCTATCTGCGGTTTTGTTTTCTCTTCATCGAG
>CBDUCK010000168.1:0-6124 GCA_965365635.1 uncultured Muriicola sp. | reverse complement strand
TCAAATTCGTTCTTCTCTACTTCGGATAATTCACCGTTAAGCCATTTATTTACTAAGTAGTCTTTATCCATAACAGTACTTCTTGTATATAGAACAGTTGAAGTGCTCTTTTTCCTGATTATTTTATGTAAAAATTTTCCAGCTCACTTCTTAAAATATTAAAGGCGGAATAAATACGATATTCCACTACCTTCCTGGTGACCCCCAATTGCTGTGCAATTTCTTCATGCTTTTTTCCTTCTACTTTATTGAGTAGAAAGGCAACTCGCTGTTCTTCAGACAGTTTAGCCAACACCTTCTGATATTTCAAGAGATATTGTTCTTTTTCCATCAGAAACTCAGGATTCTCATTCGAAAAATTTTTAGGTTTTACTTGTTGATAGCGCAATACAACTTTTTGGTGTTTTAGAGCATTTAACGTCAAGTTGTTAGCCACTTTGTAAAGAAAAGCCCTTGCCGTGTTAATTTGTACTTTTTTACAATGTTCCCATAATTTAATAAATGCTTCTTGCGCTTTATCACTCGGATCTATACCCTCCCCGTATTTATAGAAGAGATAATCATGCAATTCTCTGGAATACTTTGTATAGATTCCTTCAAAAACGTACTCCTTACAAATATCTTCGTGTAATTCCTTGGACAAGATGTTGAATTTAGATCTCCTTAAATGTAAAAATATTTTTTTTAGGAATATTTCAGGAGATTTTCGGTTTTAGTTGTTTTAGGTATAAACAGTTTAATTTAAAACTTAGTATGCTATGCGAAACGTATTAAAATTTTTCACACTTCTTATGGTTGCTTCATTGTTTGCCATTTCTTGTAGACAAGAAGAATCCGTATTAATTGAAGGACCTCAGGATGAAGTCCTAAAGGCAAATTCTGCCGTAGCCAGTTTATTGCAACGAACGGCTATGCGCGATGGCTCCGATGACAACATTGTAGATAATGCCAATTGTTTTTCTCTTGAATTCCCATTTACAGTTCTTGTCAACGGTATGACAATTACGGTTACTTCAGAAGAAGATCTGGACACAGTAGAGGATATCTTCGATGAATTTGATGATGATGATGACACGCTAGAGATTACATTTCCTATTACAATTGTATTGAGTGATTTTAGCGAGGTTGAAATCAATTCTATAGAGGAATTTGAAAACTATGCCGATGAGTGCGAAGGAGAAAATGAATTTGATGATGATATAGAATGTATAGATATCTCCTATCCCATTACGGCTTCAGTATTCAATGCCAGCAATGAACTTATTGATACCATTACAATTACCACTGATGAAGAATTGTATCAATTTTTGGAGAACCTGGAAGATGATGATATTGTTAATGTAGATTTTCCGATAACCCTTATCCTTTCGGATGGTACTGAAGTATCTGTATCTAATCTGGATATGCTGGAAGATATTATTGATGATGCCAAAGATGATTGTGATGAAGACGATGATTATGATTACAATGATGATGATTGTGATAATTGCAATACGGAGCAGCTTACAGATTTTCTAACCGGATGTAATGGCTGGTATGTAAAAGATCTTGAGCGCAATGATATGGATCTGGAGACGCAATATGAAGGGTATACGTTTGCCTTTATGGATGGAACAGTAACGGCAGATACAAGCACTGAAAGCTTCTCAGGTACATGGGAAAGTAGCGGATCAGGAAATAATATCACTGTTAGCATTTCTTTTCCTGATTTGTCAGATTTTAATGGAGATTGGATATTACACGAATTGGAGGAAGATAGCGGTGAAAAGCAGGTAGACCTGCGGATGGCCAACGATGATGAATTGGAATTCCGGAGTTCTTGTAACCCATAACGGCATATGAAAAAGAAGGTCCTGGAACCAATATAAGGGTATGAGGATCTTCTTTTTATAATTTTCAAATTGTTTAATTACAAAATATTCTTAAATGAAAACATCAGTTATTTTAGCAATAGTCGTTTTACTGGCCCTTGGGATTAGTTCATGTTCATCCGACACGGCAGATGATAATCTTCAGAATTCTGAAGCAAGTGTGCAGGCCATCACGAATTTGGCCGTTTCAGGTACTTGGTTCATATCTAGCTTTGTGGACTCTGGAACAGATGAAACCAATAATTTTGATGGATACGGATTTACTTTTAATTCGGATGGCAGTTTGCAAGCGGAGAATGGTTTGGCGACCATTACAGGCACCTGGTCTGTTACCTTTGATGACAGTAGTGATGACAGCGATGATTACGACAGCAGTGATGATATTGATTTTAACCTATTCTTTTCTGCACCCCCAGATTTTACTGAGTTATCGGAGGATTGGGATATTGTATCCCGTTCGGCTTCACGTATAGAACTTATACATGTTAGCGGAGGGGATGGTGAAACAGATACCTTGACGTTTGTGATGAATTAAATATAGCTAGAATTTATATGCATGGTTAGCTTCTATTTTTTTAGAATCCCCATCTAAAAAAGAATGGAGTTTGTGTTAAGACTGCCTCTTAATCATGGGGCAGTCTTTCATTATGTGTTGTTTATAGATACTCCTCCTAAATTGCTTTGAACACATGTTACCATTAGATATACTAATATAAACTACAGTACGTTATTAGTTTAACTGGTTGTAGAGTTCAGATTATCAGTATTTTATAAAAAAAAGAAATTTATTTTTCAGGAATTTAACGGGTGCAGTTGTTTTAATAGTATAATGAAACTGTTACCAGACTAGTATTAAAAAAAAATTACTTAAATCTTAGTTATTAACCTATTTAAAGTATTATGAAATCACTAAAAAAACTATTTGCGCTTTCCTTTGTTGTGTTACTGGCGAGTTGTTCTAATGATTCGAATGAGGGAAAAATTCAACTAAAGCTTTCTGCCGTTACTAATTCAAGCAGTACGGGCAAATCACTTACGTTAACCGGTAAAGGAAATGAGAATGTTGTTTTTACCGACTTCAAAATTTCTATTAGAGATGTAGTCTTTAAAAATGATGATGATCCAACTAGTAATTTGGATACCGATGAAATTCAATTTAGAGGGCCTTATCAGGTCGATTTGTTAAACGGTGCGGATGCCCTTACCCAGACAATTGGGAATGTTATTGTTCCTGATGGATTATACAAAGAACTTCGTTTTAAATTCCATAAAGATGAGGAGGCCCCTCTAACGGATGATCTTTTCGACAAATCTATATATATTGAAGGTACTATTAATGGAACACCCTTTGTGTTTTGGCACGATACCAGTGAAAACCTCGATGTTGGAAGAAGTACAGGGGTGCAAGTAACCGATGGAACGGTAAACTTTACTGTAACCTTCGATATCTCACAGTTTTTAAACTCATTTAATGAAATAGATTTGAGTTTAGCTCTGGACAATAACCAGGATGGAGTCATTGAAATACATCCGAATGATGAGGATGGTAATCAGGACATATCAGACAAATTAAAAGATAACATTAAGGCTACTGCCGATATTATCGATAATTAATAGTCCGTAGGAAAATAATAAAAAGCCCAGAGGAATACTTCATTGGTATTGTTTGGGGCTTTTTAGTTTCAGGGATTATTTACAGGCAATTTTTGAAACACAATACGATCCCCTTCAGTAACCTTCCAGGCATCTGTAAGACCAGCGTTTACTTCCAGCACATATTGTACAGGAACCCCTGAAGAAAGGCTTGTTTCATCCATGGGTTGTGCATTTTTTTGGATACTGGCAATTTTCAGGTTTTCATCTATATAGATTATGTCCAGGGCAATTTTCGTATTCTTCATATAAAAAGAATGGTAGGCGACTTCAGGGAAAATAAAGAGCATCCCCTGGTTATCTTCCATGGTGTCCCGATACATTAAGCCTGTTTGCGTTTCGTACTCTGTCTCTGCTATCTCAATGTCCAAACTGGCCAAAATGGTATCTGTCTGCTGTTTGTACAATAGCAAGGTACCTTCTTTACTAAAGGTTACAGGCGCTGTGGTTACCACTTCTTTAGGTGCTTCTTTGCAGGAATACAAGAGTACTCCAATACCCATAAAAAGGCTTGTGTACAGTACTGTTTTATTTAGTTTCATTTAATGTTGTTATCCTTTACGTGCCAATGCCGGTTTAAACATAAAGTAGAAACCTACTAAAATAAAAGGAAGACTCAACCACTGCCCTGTAGACAAAAGGCCCAGCGATTCTTCAAATCCACCCTGACTCTTTTTGACAAACTCAACAAAAAAGCGAATGGTCCATAGTAATACCAGAAATAACCCGAAAAGGAATCCCGCCTGGTTCTTTTTATCTGTTTTCCAATAGAGGAAATACAAGGCAAGGAATACGAAAATATAACAGACCCCTTCATATAACTGAGCCGGGTGCCTGTAAGGGATAGCTTCTAAGTACTCAGAGAATTTAGGATTATTTTCAATAGCAGCATATGCTGCGTTTACAGTGTTTTCCTTGGTGATCTGCAGAGCGGAGGAGGCGGGCATATCGTCCGAGTCGCGGATAAAACGGGTGGCAAACATGAAGGATTTATCTACAATTTTACCATTGATTTCTGAGTTGAAGAAATTTCCTAATCGAACACAAAAGGCACCAATCGCCACAGGAATTACTACTCTATCTAGAATCCATAGTATTTTGAATCCTTTGTGCTTCTTGGTATACATGTACATTCCAATGATAATACCAATGGCTGCCCCATGGGATGCTAATCCGGTAAAGCCGGTAAATTCATATCCATCGATAAAACCTAAAAGCGTACTGCCAGCACGTTCTCGTATGGGTAATAATATTTCCAGGATATGATTCTGGTAATAGGCCCAATCATAAAAGAAAACATGCCCTAAACGAGCACCCAGCATAGTAGCCAGTACGGTATAAATAAACAGGGAATCTAGCTCTTCAATAGATTTTTTTTCATTTAAAAAAATGCGCTTCATTATAAACCATCCCAGTGCAAAGGCAATGATCCACAAAAGGTTGTAATATTTAATCTGTAAGAATCCAATTTTAAAAAGGGTTTCTGTTGGGTTCCAGTTAAAACCTAAAAAATACATAGATAAATTTTTGAGCGACTAAGATACATAAATAGATAAAGAGACCTATAGATTTTGAAGTTCAATTAATTGGCCGGCTATAGCTCTTTCCTGTTAGGCCATATAAATTTAGGGCACTGGGTCGTAGCCACTGCCACCCCAGGGATTACAGCTAAAAATACGTTTAATAGCTAACCAGCCTCCTTTAAATAGTCCGTGTTTTTTTAAGGCTTCCAGAGTGTATTGAGAACACGTTGGGGAATACCGACAGGTAGAGGGGGTATAAGGAGAAATTAGAAGCTGATAGGCTTTTACCAAAAAGACAAAAGGGGCTATCAAAATTTTTTTCATGAAACGCTAAATGTAGTTCCTTCTTTCCCGTCTTTTAATTGAATACCCAAAGCGGCCAGTTGGTCTCTAATACTATCTGAAGTAGCAAAGTCTTTGTTGGCTCTTGCTTCTTCGCGCATTTGAATCAGCAATGAAACCACCCCTGAAAGCTTGTCCGAGTTCAAACTGCTATCATTTGCACGTTCTAATCCCAAAACATCAAAAACAAAGCTGTTCATGGTTTCTTTTAGATCTGCAAGATCTTGTTCGGTAATAGATGCCTTCCCTTCTTTTATCAGATTAATATTCTTAACCGCTTCAAATAGGTTTGCAATAAGAATAGGAGTATTAAAATCATCATTCATTGCATCATAACATTTCTGTTTCCAGGTAGCTATGTCAATGCTCGAATCGTTACTGGTTACCAAACCATCTATTAGCCCCAGTGCATCCATTAATCTGTGATACCCTTTTTCTGAAGCTAGTAATGCGTCATCACTCAGATCGAGGATACTGGTATAGTGTGCTTGCATCATAAAAAAGCGAACCACAGACGGGGCGTATGGTTTGCTAAGGATGCTGTTCTCTCCCGAAAATATCTCATTTGGCAAAATATTATTCCCGGTAGATTTCGCCATCTTTTTACCATTCATGGTAAGCATATTGGCATGCAGCCAGTAATTTACAGGTCCGTGTCCGTTGGTGGCTTCGGCTTGTGCTATTTCACATTCGTGATGTGGAAATTTGAGGTCCATTCCTCCGCCGTGAATATCG
>CBDUCK010000167.1:0-6138 GCA_965365635.1 uncultured Muriicola sp. | reverse complement strand
ATATCACCCTTATAGGGACCTCTTTAACTGTGAGATTATTTTTAAACGCTTTATTTCTTGGAGATAAAATAAATGTTCCTAACTAACCAACACAATTAGAATATGAAACCGTTTTTCATTTTTGTTATTGCCCTATGCACCGGAGTCTCTCTTTTAGCTCAAAATAAGATGAGTGAAGGGCCGTTTCCACAACTTATTATTCGTGGTGTAACCCTTATTAATGGCAATGGAGCTCCTCCAACAGGACCCGTAGATATTGTAGTAGAAAATAATATCATTAAAAAGATCTCTACTGTAGGATACCCCGGAGTAGCCATAGATGACTCAAGAAGGCCAAAGCTTATGCCCGGCGGTAAAGAACTGAATTGCGAGGGTATGTATCTCTTACCTGGCTTTATAGACATGCATGGTCATATTGGGGGGAGAGCACAAGGAGCCGATCCGGACTACGTCTTCAAATTATGGATGGCACACGGTGTCACAACAGTTAGGGAGCCTAGTGGAAGAGGGTTAGATGTTACCTTAGACCTTAAGAATAAGAGTGCTAAAAATGAAATAATTGCGCCTAGGATCTTTGCCTACACAGGTTTTGGACAGGGAAGTAAAGAACCTATTAGTAGCCCCGAAATGGCCAGAAGTTGGGTGCGAAGTAATGCACAAAAAGGGGCCGACGGAATTAAGTTATTTGGTGCAGCTCCGGAAATAATGACTGCTGCACTCGATGAAAATAAAAAACTGGGATTGCGTTCTGCATGTCATCATGCTCAGATGGATGTAGCGCGTTGGAACGTACTGCAATCTGCCCGTGCCGGACTGACGTCTATGGAACACTGGTATGGACTACCAGAGGCCTTATTCGAAGACAGAACGGTACAAGACTACCCTTTGGACTATAATTACAACAATGAACAGCACCGTTTCGAAGAAGCCGGTAAATTATGGCAACAGGCAGCGGCGCCATATTCGGACCATTGGAATAAAGTTATGGATGAATTAATTGCACTCGATTTCACCATGGATCCTACATTCAATATCTACGAAGCTAGCAGGGATCTTCAAAGGGCACGAAGGGCAGAATGGCACGAAGATTACACCTTACCTTCCTTGTGGAAATTTTATCAGCCAAGCAAAATATCGCACGGATCGTATTGGCATTATTGGGGTACCGAACAAGAAGTGGTTTGGAAAAAGAATTATACTCTTTGGATGACGTTCATCAACGAGTATAAGAACAGAGGAGGAAGGGTAACCACGGGGTCCGATTCTGGATTTATCTTCCAGTTATATGGCTTTGCCTATATCCGGGAACTGGAACTGTTAAGAGAAGCTGGTTTTCACCCATTGGAGATTATACGAAGTGCAACCTTAAATGGTGCAGAAGCCTTAGGAATGAGCGATAAAATTGGCACGGTTTCTATAGGCAAACTGGCAGATTTTGTTGTTGTGGAGGAAAATCCACTAAAAAATCTAAAAGTACTTTACGGCACAGGCGCAATAAAACTCACGGAAGAAAATGAAGTGGTCCGTGTAGGTGGCGTTAAGTATACGATAAAAGATGGTATTATCTACGACGCGAAAGAACTCTTACGGGACGTAAAACGGCTCGTTGATGAGAAAAAATTACAAGAAAACTACAAAATACTGCAACCGGGAATAAAAGAATAAGTAGTATCATATGAATTGGTGTTAAGCCACTTGGGCTCTATTTTTTCTAGTTGAGAAAGACAATTCTTTTTTTATACGGGTATTTTTAAACCTGTAAAGTCGGGCTATGGTCGTTGTTTCACTCTTCGCTATCTCTTTGTTATGAAGAGAATCAGAAGGGCTATCACCCAGAACAAAATCCATTTTATGAATTTCAACTTTATCTTGTTCAATCCAATTTTGAGCAACTACCGATGTGCTTGCAAAAAGTACTAATAAGACGGTTAAAAGTGTTTTCAAGACGGGGGGTTTTGTTCTATTAAAGGAACTACATAAATAGATGTACAATTCCTACAAATCGCTGAGAGTACCATATTTTTCGGTAATTGAACAAAAGAAAGACCAAGTGTAGTTTTTACCCGACCAAGAGAAATGGGCGTGTTTACAACACCCCGGGTTTTTTCGTATTTAATCGAAAAAAAAGGTGTTTATTTTTCGTGAAACCATCTAAAGATGGAAGATAAAGGCTAGGTTTTTCTTACAATTTTCTAAACGAGAAAGGAGTATCTTAGTGGTAAGAACAATTCAATATAATATTACATGAAACTAATCGTAACGGTATGCTATTTCTTTATAATGACAACCTGTTTTGCACAAAAAGATCTCACCATGACCCTTCCCTATAAAACAATTCCGGATGCACCAAGTATATATACTCCTGGCACCGTAGTGGCGAGAATGATAGACGGCCTGGGATTTCGATATTATTGGGCAACCGAAGCACTGAAGCAATCAGATCTAACCTATCAACCCAGCAAAGACACAAGAACTATTGGTGCCATTATAGATCATCTCTATGGCTTGTCTCAGGTAATTTACAACGCCGCCGCCAAAGAGGTGAACAATAGAGCAACAGTCCCCAATGAGACCCTTAGCTTTGAAGAAAAGCGCAAACGCACATTGGATAATTTTAAAAAAGCCAGTATAATTTTAAGTGAAGCAACTAATTTGCAAGAACACCCTACTATTTTTTCTTCCCAAAATGAAACAACATCCTATCCTTTTTGGAACCAAATTAATGGTCCCATAGAGGATGCTGTATGGCATGCCGGGCAACTGGTTATTTTGAGGAGGGCCGCCGGTAACCCTATCCCCAAAGGAGTGAATGTCTTTTTGGGAACACGCACTGAAAAAAGTAAAATGCTGTAGCCATTTGGAGATAATTCTCATCCATATCATACATCATTTGGCATCGTAGTTTTCAACAATCAGGGAAGTTAAATAACTCTATTTGCTGTAAATTTTCTGCTATTAATTAGGATTTATTAACACACTTCTTGCTACATAATTCTTAATTTAGAGGAAGATTGTATTGGTAGAACATATAATCTGGAATTTGTAAAATATGATAGCTATGATTCCAATTGTAATTAAAAGCGGCCACAGAATTCTTGGCCTGTGTATTCTTTTATTCATGATAACCGGAATTTCGGAAACCATAAAGGCCTCAAGTCTCTTCCAAGAGCAAAACGATCAGGAACTTTTGTCTTTTACTCAATATAAGGGAGAAGTTAGGGATAGTGACACCAAAAATCCCTTAATATTTGCCACATTAACGGTTGAAGGAACCAATATAAGTACCGTTACAAATACTGAAGGGAACTTTCTTCTAAAAATCCCTGCTGAATTAACTAACAAGAATCTTCTTGTCTCATTTTTAGGGTATAAATCCAAATCGGTTTCATTAGCCACACTTAAAGGGAATAATAACATAATAACCCTGGATGTTTCCGTAACAGAGTTGCCAGAAGTAAATATCAGCGTTCCCAAGGATGCCAGAATACTGGTAAAGGAAACCATGAGAAAAAAAGGGGAGAATTATTTTACGGATCCCACCATAATGACTGCTTTTTACCGTGAAACAATTAAGAAAAGAAGGAAAAATGTTTCCTTATCTGAAGCGGTAGTAACCATTTATAAAACCCCGTATACCTCATCGAGAAGAGATGCTGTGCAACTTTATAAGGCACGTAAAAGTACCGATTATAATAAATTGGACACGCTAGTATTAAAGTTACAGGGAGGCCCCTTTAATGCACTTTACGTGGATGTTATGAAGTATCCGGAGTATATTTTTACCGAAGAAGCTATGGATGATTATAACTTTAGTGTAGACCGGTCTACCCGAATTAATGATCGTCTTATCTATGTGATTAACTTCCGTCAAAGGAAAGACATTAGGGACCCACTCTATGAAGGAAAGTTATTCATTGATGTAGAAAAGAGAGTACTTACCAGTGCCATCTATTCACTCAATATTACAGATCGCACACTGGCAAGTCGTTTATTTGTTCGCAAAAAGCCAAGAAATGCCAATGTATATCCTACAGAAGTGGCGTACAGGGTAGACTATCGTGAAAAGGACGGGAAATGGTATTATGGCTATAGTAATGCTTTATTAGAATTTAAAATTGACTGGGACAAAAAGCTTTTTAATTCTGTATATAGTATGTCCTGTGAAATGGCTGTCACGGATTGGGAGAAAAATATAGCTACTAAAGAACCAAAGTTTAAAGATAAATTAAAATCGTCCGTCATTTTGGTAGATGAGGCAATTGGTTTTTCAGATCCTGACTTTTGGGGAGAATATAATATTATTGAACCAGAGAAATCGATTGAATCTGCCATAAAAAAAATACAGCGACAACTTAAAAAAGCACAATAGAAGCACAGAAGTGTGGATGTTTGTACACAAGGTAATTTAGATGAGGTTTATTTCAACTTGGGTTATCAACAATTGTTGATAACCCAAGTTCATAAGGTGTTGATTTTTAACTGCTTAAATAATTTTGAAATTAAAGTTTTAGGTATATATTTACTTATGGTTTAAAGGAAAAAACCTTTCGGGGTAACATTCAATAAGCCATGATAAAGTTGACGTTCTTTATGTTGTTGTTTAGTGAACACTAGGATTTGGTAACTTGTTATCAAAGAATAGAATAACGAATACAGGGGAAGAAAAACTTCGGTTGATCATACACTGTGCGGATACAGTTTAAGTTAAGTATATAACCTTCGGGTTTGTAGTTAAATTAAACGTATTAAGACAACAAGAAGAAACATGGTTTGAGTCTTGATTGAATGATTAAGAACAGTAAGTGTTTCAAACGTTGAAATAGCAAAGCAAAAGCGGCCTATGGCTGTGATTTCAGAACTTCGGTTCAGGGAAAATTTGCAAACTATTTCTAGAAAGCCATATCAAATGTACCCGTTACATTGATATGGCTTTTGTTTTTTTGCAGGTAGTTTGTACTGAATTTTAAGTGCTTTTCTGATGCAGGAATTTGCTGGCAAATTACTGCACTCTTCCCATGAAAATCCTCTTTGAATCGGGTTTTAAAGTTGTATATTTGCTCCGCTTAAATGATAATTACACCTTCCATGTCACAAATTGTATACACCTTAACAGACGAGGCTCCGGCTTTAGCCACTCGTTCATTTTTACCTATTGTAAAAGCATATACAAAAACTGCAAATATTGAAATTGTCACCAAAGACATTTCCCTGGCTGGCAGGATTATAGCATCATTTCCGGATTTCCTTAAAGAGTCACAACAACTTGTGGACGATTTAACAGCATTAGGAGAACTGGCAAAAACACCCGAGGCTAATATTATTAAATTACCCAATATCAGTGCTTCCCTGCCCCAATTAAACGAAGCCATTGAAGAACTTCAGGAAAAAGGATATGCTATTCCGAATTATCCGGATGAACCTGTGACAGAGGAAGAAAAGAGCATTAAGGCACGCTACGATAAAATTAAAGGAAGTGCTGTAAATCCCGTGTCCCGGGAAGGAAATTCGGACAGAAGGGCTCCGAAACCTATAAAGAATTACGCAAAAAAAAATCCACACTCCATGGGAGCCTGGGATCCAAATTCTAAAACGCATGTAGCTACCATGTCGCATGGTGATTTTAAGTCAAATGAGAAATCGATCACATTTGATACATCTGCCACCCTCAATATAGAATTGGTAAAGGAAGATGGGAGTGTTGTTACGCTAAAAGAAGCTATCCCGGTGCTAAACGGAGAAATTGTAGATGCGACCATCCTAAGCCAAAGAGCCTTATTAGATTTCTTAAAAGAACAAGTAGCAGATGCCAGGGGAAAAGGGGTTTTATTCTCCGTACACCTGAAGGCTACCATGATGAAGGTCTCAGATCCTATCATATTTGGACATGTGGTAGAAGTGTTTTTTGCAGATGTCTTTAAAAAACATGCAAAAACCTTTAATGAATTGGGTATCAATTCGAATGACGGATTAGAAAATCTTCTCGAAAAATTAAATGAACTAGATCAGGGGAAAAGATTACAGATAGAAGAAGATATTTCAAAAGCTATTGAGGAAGGTCCGGCATTGGCTATGGTGAATTCTGATAAAGGTATTACCACTCTTCATGTTCCCAGTGATGTTATTATTGACGCTTCTATG
>CBDUCK010000166.1:0-6199 GCA_965365635.1 uncultured Muriicola sp. | reverse complement strand
TCGAAACGGACGATACCCTATGAATGTGCGGTAACACATCCATTCATTTTATAAGTTTTGGTGATAGTTATGTTTTAGCGGCAATAGTAATTATTTTATTAGGAATTCTTAAAGTTGGTATTAACTTTGGAATTCCTGGATTTTTTTATGGACTTTTAGGTCCGCTTTGCTATTTTCACGCAACCTGGTTTAAAAAAAATATAGAAACACATTATCATGAAGAAATTACTATTACCCATATTTTGTCTATTAGCACTGCAGTCATTTTCACAATCGAGTGCTGATATCTACAAGATCATTGAGGCAGTTTCAGCAACTGAAATTAAGGCGGATGTTACAAAGTTGGTCAACTTTGGCACAAGACATACCCTTAGCGATACACTTTCTGATACCAGAGGTATTGGTGCCGCCCGACGCTGGATTAAAAGCGAATTTGAAAATATTTCATCGGATTGCAGCAATTGCCTCGACGTCTTTTACCAAAAAGAACTTATAAAAAAAGGAGATAATCAACGCATTGTTAAAGATGTTTGGGTAGTAAATGTGGTTGCCATACAGAAAGGAACCAAATATCCAAATCGCTACATTATTATGAGCGGCGATATCGATTCCAGAGTAAGCAACCCCACTAATTTTGCTTCCGACTCTCCTGGTGCTAATGACAATGCCAGTGGTATGGCAGGTACCATAGAGGCTGCAAGGGTACTTTCTAATTACACGTTCGACAACAGCATTATTTATGTTGGACTCTCCGGAGAAGAACAAGGTTTATACGGGGGGAAATCTTTAGCGGCTCATGCCAAGGAAAAAGGTTGGGAATTAATAGGCATCCTCAATAATGATATGATCGGAAATATACAAGGGGTAGACGGCGTGGTGAGTAACCGGGATTTTAGAATCTTTTCAGAACCAGTGCCTCCAACAGAAACAGAACAGGAACGACGCTCCAGACGTTTCTACGGTGGCGAGGTAGATGGAATCTCCAGACAGTTGGCGCGCTATGTCCATAAAACTACGACGGCCTATATGCCAGAAATGAATCCAATGTTAATATACCGTTTAGATCGTTTTGGTCGTGGTGGGCATCATCGCCCGTTTAATGATGCCGGGTATGCAGGCATCAGGATTATGGAGGCGCATGAGAATTATACACAACAACATCAGGATATACGAGTCGAAAATGGCATTAATTATGGGGATGTTCTGGAGCATGTTAATTTTGAATATGCTAAAAAACTAACCGCCGTTAATGCCATTAACCTCGCCTCTCTGGCATGGGCCCCACCAGCACCTAAAGAAGTGAAAATTGGAGGAATTGTGGAACCATCAGCTAAATTTAAATGGAGTAAAGTAGCCGGTGCAGTAGGATATAAAATCTACTGGCGAGATACCACCTCTCCTACCTGGGATCACAGCAGATATGTTGGAGACGTAGATGCATTTATTTTAAATGGTATTGTAATAGATAATTTCTTCTTTGGCATAGCATCTGTAAGCGCTGAAGGATTTGAAAGTCCGGTCGCATTTCCCAATGGTATTTTTAGAGAATAGGAAGACTGTATGAGTAAAAAAACGCTCTCTTTAAAAATCCTGATTATTACTATCACAGGAGTACTTAACTCTTGCGGGGAACACAAAGAGTCGGCTGCAGTTGATGTACAGTCGCTGTTTTTACCAGACTTAAATAGTTTGTTTGAAAATTACGATCGTGTTGAGCGAAATAAGCAATACAGTGCTTTTGCCTATAAACTGGTAAAAGCCAATCGGGATCTTAAATCATCAGAATTATACCTGGAAGCGGCCTCCTTATACCATCAGGGGGGAAAGATAGATTCTGTTGTCTCGCTCCTACATAAAGCTATTGATAAGGGCATGGCGAATCCTGCCATTCTTAAAAAATTTCCTGGCCTTAAGCAACATAATTCTGTGCTTTTTAACAAATTATCAGAACGACTCGATTCCATTTCAAATAAGTTGAAAGAGATTTCCCATTTTACATTAGAAATGGAAGCAATGAATAGCTTTTGGCCATATTTCGAGAAAGCGAGAAACAATCCAAAAAAGGCCAAACAATTCTTCAAACAGTATATTTTAGAAGGTCCTCAGGAAATTAGGGATTATTATTCCGTACGCTATTACAGTGTGGAAAACATGTATGGGCAAATGATTAATGCTTCGCCCAAATATTACAGTTATCTTAAAAAACAGTTTAACCGAGATAGTACGTTGGCCCTTAAAAAAACCACGACAAAATGGATGAAACAGTTTAATGCGATGTATCCTGAGGCAGTCTTTCCAAAGGTCTATATAGTACCTGGCATGCTTAACTCAGGAGGTACGGTTACAGAAATGGGGCTCTTCATTGGGGGAGATATGTATGGTAGGTCAGAAGATATGCCGTTGGAAGAATTGAGTGATTGGCAAAAAAATGCGATTATGGATGTATCTGCCCTTCCCGGACTTATAATGCACGAATTAATGCATTTTCAGCAAAATTATGCCGATCCCGAACATGAAAACATGGTTATCTATAAACTTATTGAAGAAGGAGATTGTGATTTTATTGTAGAATTATCATCGGGTATCCCACTGCAAAATGAACAATTGAGCTACCTTGATGATCCTTTAAACTTTGAAAAAATAGCCAAAGAACTGCACAAAGAACTATATGCAGAGGATCTGTCGAAGTGGATGTACAATGGAGGGTCTATTGAGGACAGACCACCAGACCTGGGATATGCGCTGGGGTACCTTATTTCAAAATCTTATTACAATAAAGCAGACGATAAGGAAGTCGCTATGTTCGAATTGCTAAACACCAATAACATACTTTCCATTCTGGAAGAGAGTGATTATGCGTATCTTTTAGACATAAATTCAGATAATTACTAAATGATTAAGAAAATATGCTTCATAATTGTCTTCTGTATTGCAGGAGCCTTGCAAGGGCAGGTAACAACCTTTACTGAACAAGACACTTTACGTGGTAGTATAACACCGGAAAGGGCCTGGTGGGATTTGGTTTACTACCATCTCGATATTACTGTTGATCCGCAAAACAAATATATTGCCGGCAGCAATACCATTAGATATAAAGTTTTAGAAGAAAAACAGCTACTTCAGGTCGACTTACAAAACCCCCTGAAAATTAATAAAATAACCCAGGATGGGAAGGAAGTCTCCTTTGAAACCAATGGAAATGCTCATTTTGTAACCCTTACAAAAGAGCAGAAAGTAGACGAGATTAATGAATTAGTGGTAGTGTACTCTGGAAAACCTAAAGAGGCCATAAAAGCGCCCTGGGATGGTGGTTTTTCATGGAAAAAAGATAAGAACGGCCAACATTTCGTCGCCACATCTTGCCAGGGCTTAGGAGCCAGTGTTTGGTGGCCCAACAAAGACCACATGTACGACGAAGTAGATAGTATGGCAATTTCCGTTACGATACCAAAGAACTTAGTTGCGGTGGCTAATGGAACATTAAAAAAAGTAACGGAACATAAGAACACTAAAACCTATGACTGGTATGTTAACAACCCCATCAACAACTATGGTGTAAATGTCAATATCGCAGACTATGTCAATTTTGGGGAAATTTATAATGGTGAGAAAGGTGAACTACAACTAGATTATTATGTACTGAGAGACAATTTGGATAAAGCCAAGGAACAATTTAAACAGGCACCTTTAATGATGGAGGCTTTTGAGCACTGGTTTGGTCCATACCCCTTTTATGAAGACAGTTTTAAACTAGTAGAGGTGCCTTATTTAGGCATGGAACATCAAAGCTCTGTGACGTATGGCAATCAATATGTAAACGGATATTTAGGTCGTGATCTGTCGGGCAGCGGATGGGGAAACACCTTCGATTTTATAATTATTCATGAAGCAGGTCATGAGTGGTTTGCGAATAATATAACCTACAAGGATATTGCCGATATGTGGATTCATGAAGGTTTTACCGCCTATTCGGAAAATTTGTATTTAGACTATCATAACGGCAAAACTGCCTCTTCCGAATATGTCCTGGGAACGCGCTCTAAAATACGCAACAATATTCCAATTATAGGGCCCTATGGTGTAAATAAAGAGGGGTCTGGGGATATGTATTACAAAGGAGCCAATATGCTCCACACACTTCGACAACTCTTAGAAGACGATGAAAAATGGCGTGGTATTTTAAGAGGATTAAATAAGGAGTTCTATCATCAAACGGTAACCACTCAACAAATAGAGCAGTACCTTAGTGAACAAACAGAAATAGATCTCTCTGCCTTTTTTAATCAATATTTAAGGACCACGATGATTCCTATATTGGAATACAAAGTAGTTGGCGATATTATTACCTATCGATATGTGAATATAGTAGCAGATTTTGATATGCCTGTACGGATTTTTATTGGAGAAAAAGAACAGTGGCTTTTTCCCACTGCTAGCTGGAAAACAGAAGAAATAGCAGACGTCAATACGCTTCAATTCGATAAAAATATTTATATCTATACCACCCGAAAGTAGAAGACAGTACTTCCTAATTAAATAGTACCTTTGCGTTTCATTCTTGAAAATAACAAAGCCAGCGTGCTCTCGTTCTTTGTATAATTTTTAGGATGCGTAGCGTAGAATCATGTCTAAACTACCTCATGAATATCAGTTTGTTGATCTCTCAGATTATGGCAGGCCAGTAGCAAAAATTATTGCTAACTACCTTAAGAACACTGCCATAACACCCATTCATGTTACTTTAAGTTTCGTCCTCTGTGGCTTCATGGCTATTGTTAGTATTCTTTATGATTACTACTGGGCCACAGTATTTTTGTTGATTATGAAATCTATTTTAGATGCTGCCGATGGGGAATTGGCACGTTTAAATAAGCGGCCCTCCTATACGGGGCGATATCTGGACTCCGTTTCAGACATTATTCTCAATATTTTGATTTTGTTTACTATTTGGTATGTCACAGACGGATCATTACTCTATACAATTCTTGCTTTAATTGGTCTTCAATTACAGGGAACTCTCTACAATTATTACTATGTAATTTTAAGAAATAAGTTTAACGGGGATACTACCAGTAGAATCTTTGAAAAAGACGTGCCAACGGCATTGGAAGGCGAAAAACAAAGACATGTGACACTACTGTTTAAATTGTATCGGCTATTTTATGGCCTTTTCGATTATATTATCTACCATTTAGATAGTGGAGCTAAAGACAGTAACAGGTTCCCTAATTGGTTTATGATAGCTGTTTCCACATTTGGACTAGGGTTTCAATTATTACTTATTGGCCTCATGCTGGTTTTAAACCTAAAGGAATACATCATTCCATTTTTTATTATTTACTCTGCCTTTATATTTATTTTTATTGGAATTCGACGGTTCATTAATCGGTAATTCTTTTTACCTTTCCTCATATAAGGCATGCGAATAGTACGGTGTGCTCATCATAACTTTTACTACAAAGTCACAGAAGCATGAAAAAAGGATTCCTTTTAATTTGTTTAGTCATTTTCGTTGGCTGCAATGAATCGCAGGAAAAACCAGCTAAATCCGGAACACTAATTACCGATGTTTCAATTGTGGATGTTGCCACTGGAACAATTTTAGAAAATCGGTTCATCGTAGTTGATTCAGGAAAAATAAAAAGTATTTCATCATCGTTTGAAAATCGGGATGGGTATGAATTAATCATTGATGGGGGAGGTAAATTTGCAGTACCAGGGTTGGCTGAAATGCATGCCCATATTCCATCCCCACCTATTTCCAAGGAACAATTAGAAGAAACCTTATTCTTATACCTATCTAATGGGATTACTACTATCCGTGGGATGCTGGGCCATCCTTCTCATCTTGAATTAAGACGACAGGTACAACGTGGAGAGGTACTTAGTCCAAGAATTTATACTTCGAGCCCATCTTTAAATGGCAATACCGTTAGAACACCCGAGGAAGCTATCAACAAGGTAACTTCATATCAAAAAGAAGGGTATGATTTTCTTAAAATACATCCGGGTATCCAACGCCCTGTATTTGAACAAGTGGTCAGAACCGCTAAAGAAGTTGGAATACCATATGCAGGTCATGTTCCTGTGGATGTGGGGGTTAGACTTGCCCTGGAAAGCAACTATGCCACAGTTGATCATGTGGATGGTTTTCTCGAAGGCCTGGTTCCCTCTTCTGCCAATGTAAATCCAAATAATA
>CBDUCK010000165.1:0-6218 GCA_965365635.1 uncultured Muriicola sp. | reverse complement strand
AATTTTTCACGGGCATGTTCTAGTCTTGCTTTTACTGTCCCGGCTGATTTGTCTAAAATCCTGCCAATTTCCTTTAGGGAATACTCCTCCAAATAAAATAAACGAAGAACAACTTGTTGATCTTGAGACAAATCCTTAATGGCTTTATAAACTTTGGCAAGATCAGATTCTTTGTGCTCCGTATCAATATCTACTTTCGGCTCTTTATGGTACTCCTTTAATTTATGTCTATCTCTTTGATTTTTGTTTAAATAGTCATAGGATTTTCTGGTGACAATGCGCATCGCCCAACTACCAAAACTGTCAGGTTTTTTTAAATTGGGAAGTTTTTTTATAATTAATCCCCAGCTGTCCTGAACAATATCCTTAGCTATGTATTTATCATAAGTGAGCCAGTAAGCGTGGTTACACATCTTTGAGTTATATCGCTTCACTAATAAGGAAAATGCCATCTTATTGCCAGATCGATATTGCAAAACCAATAATCCATCGAATATTTTATTCGTGTTTTCCATATCCTTACTACACAAGGGACCAAATAATTCTAAAAAGGTTCAATTTTTTTGCCTTTTTATTTAATTCCTCTTAAAGATAGGATTAAAGATTCGCTGTAAATAGTATTTTTGCGGCATGAGAAAAAGCAGGAGCCGACAGATTTTTGAGAATGTAGCCGTCATAGATGCAGGTGCCAAAGGCAAAGCCATAGCCAAGGCACCAGATGGCAGAGTCATTTTCATCTCCAACGCCGTGCCAGGCGATGTTGTAGATGTTAGTACCACAAAAAAAAGAAAGTCTTATTTTGAAGGCGAAGCTATAACTTTTCACACCTTATCTGATAAGCGTACAACCCCTGTTTGTAAACATTTTGAAGTCTGCGGAGGATGCAAATGGCAGCATATGGGATACGGCCATCAGCTTTATTATAAACAACGAGAAGTTGAAAACAATTTAAAGCGCATTGGCCACCTGGATATTCCAGACTTGCTTCCTATACTGGGATCTGCAAAAGAGTATTTCTACCGAAATAAGATGGAATTTTCATTTTCCGATTCGCGGTGGTTGTATAAGGAGGAGTTAGAAGCTAATGAAGTTATAAAAGATAAAAACGCTCTGGGACTACATATACCCGGTATGTGGGATAAAATATTGAATCTAGAGGAATGCTATTTACAACCAGATCCTTCTAACGCCATACGATTAGAGATTAAACGCTTTGCAGATGAACATCATATTCCTTTTTTTAATCCTCGTTCTCAAAATGGTGTTTTACGCACCTTAATGATACGTACATCATCTATTGGTGAAATAATGGTTCTGATACAATTTGCAAAAGATGCTAAGGAAGATCGCGAAATATTACTCGATCATTTGATCAAAACATTTCCTGAAATTAGCTCATTGTTATTTGTGATTAATCAAAAACAAAATGACACGCTTTATGATCAGGAGGTCTTATGTTATCATGGGCGCGATCATATTTGGGAAGAAATGGAAGGACTTCGCTTCAAAATAAATGCGAAATCATTTTATCAAACCAACCCCGAACAAGCCTATGAACTTTATAAAATAGTTCGTTCTTTTGCAGCACTTACAGGGAAGGAATTGGTTTACGATTTATATACCGGGGCGGGCACCATTGCTCAGTTTATTGCCAAAAAGGCTAAACAAGTTATTGGAATAGAAGCAGTTCCTGAAGCCATAGAAGCAGCAAAAATAAATGCAGAAATAAACCAAATCAACAACGTAGCGTTCCACGTTGGGGATATGAAAACTGCTTTTAATGAGGAAATGATTGCATTACACGGTTTACCAGATGTTGTAATAACAGATCCTCCAAGAGATGGAATGCATAAAGATGTTGTTGCCCAACTTCTTAAAGCAGCACCCAAAAAAGTCGTTTATGTAAGCTGCAATAGTGCCACACAAGCGCGCGATCTTGAACTAATGAAGGATGCATACCGTATTCTGAAAGTGCAACCCGTTGACATGTTTCCACAAACTCATCACGTAGAAAATGTTGTACTTTTGGAAAAACGAAATGACTAGAATGAGGTTAAATTCAAACCATTTTTTATTGGATATTGGGTTCCGTAAAAAAATTGGCTACCTAACTTTTTTGATACTCATATTTTTGATGTCTTACTCCTGTGAAAAAGACGATATCTGTGTAGACGGAGATACGCCATTTCTTATCATTCGGTTTTATGATGCCACTGATACCCTGGTCCTTAAAGCAGCACCTGCTTTGCGAATTATTGGTTTGGAAAATGGCAATCCTGTGAATACGTTTACAGACAGAACATCCTTGGATTCCGTGGCAATACCCTTGCGAATCAACGAACCTGCAACAGGTTTTAAGATCATTCTAAATTCGGAAGGAGATGATGATGTTGAAACAGGAAATATAGATACGCTTCTCTTTACTTATGAAACTCAGGAAGTTTTTGTCTCCAGAGCCTGTGGTTTTGTTGCCAATTATGATAATCTAACGGAATTACTTACCTCAGATTCTGACAACTGGATACAAAATATTGAAATAGCTAATCCTTCAATTAATTCCCAAGATAGCGCTCATGTTAAAATATTTCATTAGCATCTTACTTATTATAGTCATGGCCCCTGCCAAGGCACAAAGTAAATCTGTTGACTTACAGTCGAAGGATACCATTGCCTACAAACAACCATATGGGTTACGAGCCGGTATTGATCTGAGCAGAGTCTTACAAGGATTTTTAAATGATGATTATACCGGATTGGAAATAGTAGGAGACTATCGCCTAACGGAAAATTTATATTTAGCTGGGGAGTTGGGTAATGAGAAAAAAACTAATACAGAGGAATTACCAGATATAGATGAGTTAAATTCGATACCCATCTACAATTACACCACTTCCGGAAGCTATATAAAATTTGGTGTAGATTACAATACATATGAAAACTGGTATGGCATGAACAATACCATCTTTATTGGCGGACGGTATGCAATCAGTAGTTTTAGTCAGACCCTTAACGACTACAGTATTTTTGATAGCAATAGGTATTGGAGTACCGATCAATTTGCTGCTGGCGCGGCGCAAAACATCGAATACAGTGGTTTAACAGCAAGTTGGTTAGAATTTCTTTTTGGAATGAAAGCAGAGCTTTTTGCCAATATATATTTAGGCGCCAGTGTGCGAATTGGCTTTCTGGTAAGTAATAAAGAATCTGAAACGTTCCCAAACCTTTGGATACCGGGGTTTAATAAAGTAACCGATGGGAGTAATTTTGGAGTAGGCTATAATTACACATTAACCTATTTTCTGCCTCTTTATAAAAAGTCTAAAAAACGGACCCCGGAAGCAGAATAACTGCTTCTGCACTACTCCAGTCATTTAATAAAACACTAGAAAGAAAACCATTTATTACTGATCCGCCGGCTGTGGATTATATTTTGCTTTTTTACTTCCTTCATACATCACGTACTTCACGAATTTTGATTCCAGATGGCTATTAAATACCTTGATCTTTCTTGAAGGACGAAGTCCCACAAATTTAAGAGCTTCCAGATTTGATGTTATAAACCAAGCATCTGTACCCGGATAATTGCGCTTTAAGGTATTGCCTATGGACGCATAGAAATCTTCCATGTCTATGGTAAGGCGTTCTCCATAAGGTGGATTAAACGCCATATGAAGATGATTTTCAGTATCCTTTTTGGTGTCAAAAAAGTTTTGCTGCTCTATCTTTATGTACTCCGAAAGATTTGCATTTTCCACATTATCTATAGCCTTTTCTACCGCTGATGGAGCCTTATCATACCCTACTATTTTATAATGAAACTCCCTGGTTTTATTCAGACTACTTTCTATAATTTTATTGTAGAGTTCCTCATCGAAATCATCCCACTTTTCAAATGCAAATCCTTTTCTATTAATGTTAGCCGGGATATTGCAAGCGATCATGGCAGCTTCAGTTAACATGGTTCCACTGCCACACATGGGATCTAGAAAATCGCACTGACCGTCCCACCCGCTCAACAATAGGAGTCCGGCTGCCAGTACTTCATTAATTGGAGCAATGTTAGTGGCCGTCCTATATCCCCTGTGGTGCAATGAAGCACCAGAACTGTCTATTGCTACGTTACATTGGTCTTTTTGAATATGGATATTTATCCTTAGATCGGGGTGTTTTATATCAACATCGGGCCTGCTACCTTCTACATCCCTGAATTTATCTACAATAGCATCTTTCGTTTTTTGAGAAACATACAAGGCATGGGTAAAATTCTCTGAATTAACGGTGGCATCAATTGCAAAGGTGGTATCAATGGTCAAATAGTCAGACCAGTCCATGTCATAGATCTTTCTGTAAAGATCATGTTCATCGTGCACAAAAAATGAATGTATTGGTTTAATAATCTTAATAGCCGTTCGTAAACAAAGATTTGCCTTGTACATGAATCCAGTATCCCCTTCAAAAGTTACATTACGCACTCCTGACTTCACGTTCACACCTCCCAGGTCTCGTAACTCTTTGGCCAATAGGTCCTCAAAACCAAATAAAGTCTTAGCAACCATCTTAAAATTATTCCCCATTCTCCTGCGCTATTTTACGCAAAAATACGTTAATTTTAGACCATATCAGCTGCCGCTTTTTATTTGCAGGATCTACATTAAATGAATTACTTATTACTTATTCTTGCTGTACTGTGTAGTTTTGGTTTTATTGCCTTAACCAGACCCAAAAAAAAAGTAGGACTTCAACTATTACTGGCCTTTAGTGGCGCTTTTTTGCTTGCGATTACCATTTTTGAATTACTTCCGGATGTGTACATGGCATCAGATAATAAAACTATTGGTGTCTTTATTATGCTAGGTATATTATTACAAATATTCCTGGAGTTCTTTTCAAAAGGTGCAGAACATGGACATATTCATTTAGAAGATCAAAACAAGCGATTTCCTTGGTTATTATTTATTAGCCTTTGCGTACATGCGCTGCTTGAAGGAATTCCAGTACATGATAACAACCCAATATTATATGGAATCCTCGTTCATAAAATTCCAATTGCGCTTATTTTGAGCATTTTCCTGCTCAATTCTAAAATAGCCACTTATAAAGCCATTCTTTTTGTTACTTTATTTTCCTTAATGACGCCCTTGGGTAGTCTATTGGCAGAAAATCTTGAGTTTGTTCTTCACTATAAGACACCTATAACAGCCTTGGTAATAGGCGTATTCTTTCATATCTCCACCGTAATTTTATTCGAAAGTTCACAAGGACATACGTTTAATCTTAGAAAGTTGTTAGTCATAGTTTTGGGAATCACCTTTGCCTATTTTATCTAAATGTTTAGTAGAGAAGCTTCTAAAAAACTTCGTCAGGAATTTTGGACTTCTTTTGGGAAATCCTTTCCCAGAAAGTGGATTTTGTACCATACCCGTATTAAAGGTCTTTTCTTTAAGTTTCATTTTGATACACAAAAAACCATGGTTTCTTTAGATATAGAAGACCATAATCTGGAAAATCGCATAAAATTGTGGGAAAAACTAGAGTCACTCAAAACTGTTATTTTAAGTGAATACCTTCCGGATGCCATTTTTGAAGAATCGTGTTACCTTGAGAATGGGAAAGAGATCTCCAGAATATCTATACTGAAAGAAAAGGTGTCTATACACGACAAATCTACCTGGCAAGAGACTATGCAATTTCTCAACCAGCATATGTTAGCTTTTGAGGATTTCTTTCAGGAATACAAAGAAATAATTGAGGATTAGATTATCTGATAATAGATTAAAAACCAGTGACTTATTGCTCCTCCCAGCACAAAAAGATGCCAGATTAAATGATTATATGGGATCTTTCGTATGGCGTAGAAAAAGATACCTAATGTATAGAAGGCTCCGCCAAGGAACAACAGCAGGATACCTGTACCAGATAATTGCAACCATAGACTTTGGAAATCAAAAACTATTAACCACCCCATTGCCAGATACAAGAAAAGGGATATAAATTCGTACTTACCCGTATAGAATAGTTTGAATAAAATTCCCGCAAAGGCGATACCCCAAACAGTGTAAAAAAGTGTGAATCCCATTCCTTCAATCAAAGTTAGGAGGGCCACCGGGGTATAGGTTCCGGCAATAAGGATAAAAATACTTATATGATCTAGGACCCTAAGCTTCTTTTTAAATATAGGATTATGAACACTGTGGTACAAAGCAGAAGCGGAAAATAAG
>CBDUCK010000164.1:0-6220 GCA_965365635.1 uncultured Muriicola sp. | reverse complement strand
CGCAATGATAAGGAACTCGGGGAAAATGTACAATTCAGAAGGGAAAGGACAAGATACGAAAGCGGTAATTCCGGATAGTAGCTATGCGAGTATTTACCAGGCCACCATAGATTTCTGCAAGAAACATGGGGCTTTTGATCCCAGAACTATGGGAACTGTTCCTAATGTTGGCCTTATGGCGCAGAAAGCGGAAGAATATGGTTCCCATGACAAGACCTTCGAAATAAAAGCAAATGGAGTAGTACGGGTTGTGGATAATACTTCTGGTGCCACTTTAATAGAACATACCGTTGAAAAAGGAGATATATGGAGAATGTGTCAGGTGAAAGATCTACCCATTCAGGATTGGATAAAACTGGCAATCGGAAGGGCAAGGGCTACCAACACACCTGCAGTATTTTGGCTAGATGAAGAAAGAGCTCATGACCATGAACTAATAAAGAAAGTAGCTACCTATCTACCACTAGAAAACACTGAAGGCCTCGAAATTAAAATACTTTCGCCTTTAGATGCTACTAACTACACCTTGGCGCGTTTAAAAGAAGGAAAAGATACTATTTCTGTTTCTGGAAATGTCTTGCGAGATTACCTAACAGATCTGTTCCCAATTTTGGAAGTAGGCACCAGTGCGAAAATGTTATCGATTGTGCCATTAATGAACGGAGGAGGGTTATTTGAAACAGGAGCTGGTGGATCTGCCCCTAAACACGTAGAGCAATTTCTAGAAGAAGGCCATCTTCGTTGGGACTCCCTAGGTGAATTTTTAGCTCTTGCGGTTTCCCTAGAGTTTTACGGCAGCAAAAATAAAAATACGAAGGCCGTTGTGATAGCAGATGCTTTGGACAATGCCACAGAAGTGTTTCTTAATAATGACCGATCTCCTTCCAGAAAAGTAGGGGAATTAGATTCTAGAGGTAGTCATTTTTACCTGGCATTATATTGGGCACAAGCCCTTGCAAACCAAGAAAGCGATAAAGAGTTGCAAGTTATCTTTAAAAAGGTGGCAAAGGCTATGGAAGATAGTACCAGTAAAATTTTAGAAGAGTTGAAAAATGCACAAGGTAGTCCTCAAAATATTGGCGGATACTATAAACCAGATGCTACACTTATTGCCAATGCAATGCGTCCTAGTGGCACCTTAAACAATATCCTGAAAGAAAATTTATAAGTACCCTGAAAGCAACATCTTATGCCACATATTTTGAAATTAAGTTAAATACGTGGGTGAGTAAATAGTAGGTACTTATTTTTAAAAAAATAATTGTAGCATGATGCATCACAAGCCATGGGTAGTTGGTTTTATTTTACTTTTCGCTTCTTTCTCTCTCTTCTCTCAAACAAAATATACTATAAGCGGCATTATAAGCGAAGCCTCCAGTAATGAAACCCTTCTTGGGGTTACGATAGCGATTCCTTCATTACGAACCGGAGTAACAACCAACGAATACGGATTTTATTCCCTGACGTTGCCAGAGGGAGATTATGAACTTCAAATTAGTTATTTGGGGTATCAGGATATTATCAGGACCGTTTCTTTTACAAAAAATCAGAAGATTAATTTCCAACTTACAGAAAAAGCGGAAATATTAGAAGAAGTAGTACTTACCGAAAACGTTGAAAAACTAAATATCAGTAAGCCACAAATGAGCGTAAATACCCTGGCCGCTCAGACTATCAAAAAAATTCCTGTACTCTTAGGTGAAGCAGATATTATAAAATCACTATTGCTGCTCCCTGGCGTAAGTAATGCGGGCGAAGGCGCCTCTGGTTTCAATGTTCGTGGTGGTGCTGCTGATCAAAACCTTATCTTGTTAGACGAGGCGACCATTTTTAACTCTTCACATCTCTTCGGATTATTTTCTGTTTTTAATCCGGATGCTATTAAGGATGTTAAACTTTTTAAAGGGGCCATTCCTTCTAGATATGGAGGCAGAGTGTCTTCTGTTCTGGAAATTTTTCAAAAAGAAGGAAATAGCAAAGAACTTAAAATGAGTGGTGGTATTGGTGCCGTTGCAAGTCGTCTTTTAGCGGAAGGACCCATTATTAAAGATAAAGCTGCTTTTTTGATAGGCGGAAGGGCCTCGTATGCACATTTATTTCTGCCCTTGTTTGATATTGAAAATAAAGCCTATTTCTATGACCTCAATACCAAATTAAGTTTCACTATTAATGAAAATAACAATCTCTACTTGTCTGGATATTTTGGAAGAGATCTTTTCGCTATTTCTGATAGATTCGAAAATGTATATGGCAATAGCGTTGGAAACCTTCGATGGAATCATTTGTTCTCCGATAAATTATTCAGTAACCTCTCCCTGATCTATTCAGATTACTATTATGGTTTAGAATTAGATTTTGTTGGATTTAAATGGAATTCGGGGATTCAGAATTTTAATCTTAAGTATGATCTCAAACATTATCTGAGCGACACATTTCAGGTTAATTACGGAATCAATAATATTTATTACACCTTCAATCCCGGGAAGATCATTCCCAATAGTCCAGATTCTGGTATTTTAGAAGAACAATTAATTAAAAAATACGCCAATGAATTTGCGGCCTATGTAGGAGCCGAGCACACGCTCTCGGAAAAACTAAGTATGCAATATGGGCTGCGTTTTAGTTATTTTATACGCCTGGGCCAGGAAGAGTTAAATGTCTACGAAAATGACAATCCGGTAGTTTTCGATCCTTTTCTGCTGGTATATCAAGAAGCTACACCAACAGGCACCATAGCACCAGACAGAGGAGAGCATTTAGCTACCTATACTAACTTTGAACCACGAATTGCTTTGGCCTATACGTTAAATCCCGATAATTCTATAAAAATGAGTTATACCAGGACAACACAATACTTGCATCTTTTGTCGAACACCAGCTCCCCTACTCCTTTAGATGTCTGGACACCCAGTGGCCCTTTTTTAAAGCCACAATTACAGGATCAATACGCATTAGGGTATTTCCGAAATATTGACGAAGGAACTTACTCTTTTGAAACAGAGGTCTTTTATAAAGACATTAAAAACCGAATCGACTATATAGATGGTGCCAACTTAATTGCCAATAATGCTATTGAGCAGGTTATTTTGAATGGTACTGCCAGAGCCTATGGACTAGAAATATTATTGAGGAAAAATACAGGAAGGTTTACAGGGTGGTTGGCTTATACCCTATCTCGTTCTGAACAACAAACCCGGGGGAGAACATCATTCGAAGACAATGGCAGATCTAATAAAGAAACGGGCATTAATTTTGGGGAATGGTATAGTACACCCTATGACAAACCCCATGATATTTCGTTATACGCCAGTTATGAACTTAACAAGAAATGGAGTTTCAATTCCAATTTTGTATATCAGACAGGTCAACCCACAAATTATCCCGTAGGAAAATTTGAGTTTCAAGGCCTTACAGTACCCTTCTATGGGCTGCGTAATGAAGAACGATTGCCAGACTATCACAGAATAGATGTTGCGGCCACGCTCAATCCAAAAAAGAATATAGATAGATCCTGGCAGGCAGAGTGGGTCTTTAGTATTTACAATTTGTATAGTCGTAGGAATGCGGCCTCTATAAATTTTAGACGCAACCAGGATACAGGGGCTAATGAAGCTATACGTACTTCTATTTTTGGAATTGTACCTGCTGTAACCTATAATTTTAAATTTTAATTGGTCCTATGAAAAAATATGTATACCTCCTTGTAGCATTGGCTTTCAATATGGCTTGTGAAGATGTTATAGAAGTGGATCTTCCCGATCAGGAAACAAGACTAATCGTAGACGCCCTTATTAGGGTAGATGTATCCCAACCATTTCTTCCAATTGAAGTGAAGCTATCATTAACCAGCAATTTTTATGAGGAAAATGTCCCAACGTCTGCCGAAAATGTGGTCATCATTTATGAAGAGATTGTGGATAATCTTGTCGTTGAAACACGTAGTTCTAGTTTGGCAGAGACGAGTCCGGGCTCAGGTATTTATGTGCCCAATCCCAATTTTTCATCCGACCAGAGAATTCCAACCACTGTTTTGTCGAGAGACTTTGTCTATACCCTTTATGTGCGGCACGAGGGTAGATTATATATAGCAGCTACAAAATATGTTCCAACGACTCCAATAAACAGTATCTATCAAGGTACAGGTACCTTATTTGATGAAAACGAAACAGAGATAGTGGTGAATTTTACAGATGATCCGGAACGAAACGACTTCTATTTGTTCGACTTCGGCTTTGGAGAATACCTTGTAACGGAAGATGAATTTTATCAGGGACAGGAGTTCGAATTTTCGTACTTCTATGATCAACAATTCTTCCCAGGTACGATTATTGAGATCAGTATCCTGGGCACTGATCAATCGTTCTATAATTATATGGATCAATTAATTGAACAAAGTGGTGATACCCAGGGTCCTTTTCAAACCCCAGTGTCTACTGTGCGGGGTAATGTATTTGACGTTACCGATCTGGACAATATTGACGTTTTTGACAATGTGGACCAGCCCACTCTTTTTCCTCTGGGTTATTTTGCCATCGTACAGGAATATACGAGTAGCATTATTATAGAATAAACCTTAGTTAACCCATAGAGAAATCAATTGGAACTTATGTATTTAAAGATGCTATTCTCAATTAAAATAGCGGCATTTGACATATTATAGGCCAGTGATTTTGATGGATCTCTTACTTCCAACACTGCATGCAACCCTTTATTAATGCAGACTTCCTTATCTAACCCCAAAGTACCACAAATGGCTACAACCGGTATGGAATGAGAATCGGCAAGATCTAACACCCCATGAATTAACTTACCACTAAAGGTCTGCTCATCTATTTTACCTTCCCCGGTAATGATCAGATCAATTTTCTGGTTCTTTACTAGCGTATCTATGTCGGCCAGCTGCAACATAAAATTAATACCACTCACAAATGCCCCCCCGAGAAAGGTCTTAATTCCATATGCAGCACCTCCTGCAGCACCGGCACCGGGGACAAGAGCATTAGTTATACCCATTTGTTGCTGCACTACCCTATCTAAATGCTTCAAACCCTTATCCAGAAGTTCTATATCTCTCTTCGTTGCCCCTTTTTGTTTTGCATATACAAAAGCGGCACCAGTAGCTCCATATAATAGATTATCAACATCATTCACTGCAACTATTGAAATACCCTTTAGATCTTTATGTACGTTCGTAGCGTCTATACTATGTAGCTTCACCAAATTTTCTCCGGAAGGTTCCAGGGCATTCTTTGCTACATCTAAAAATTTATACCCCATAGCCTCAGCAATACCCATACCTCCATCGTTGGTTGCACTGCCTCCCAGTCCAATGTATATTGTTCTCGCTCCCCGGTCTACCGCATCTCTAATTTGTAACCCGGTTCCCCGTGTGCTAGTGAACATTGGGTTTCTTTCTTTCTCTTCCAGTAATTCCATCCCACTGGCCTTTGCCAGTTCAATAAATGCCACTCCCTTGCTTCGGTTTAATAGATAGGAAGCCATAATTTCTCTTCCCAAGGGATCTACTGTAGCACAGGATACATCCTCTAATTGCACTAGCTGTTGAATCGCATCGAGAAAACCATCTCCGCCGTCTGAAGCTATCAAATGATGTATTTCAGCATGTTGGTCTGCCCTTTTAATCCCCTTCGAAAGCGCTGTAACAACCTCGCTGGCTGTTGCCGATCCTTTAAATTTATCTGGTATAAGTAATACAGTCATTTAAGATAAAATACTTGGGAGTGAGTAACTAAATACAACGATAAACAGCGAGGTACAGTTCCATTGAAAAGGATACAATCCTTCACATGGAATGGTAAATTCATTCTGCCAGTTCTTCTCTAAGACACTTTTAGCCTGTTCCGGCAACTGTTCTTCCATATAAATTCAACTCTATAGCCTTAAATATAGGGTTATATTCCTACTTTTGAAATTCAATCATCTAAGAAACTGCTTTGAATACAGACAAAGAATTATTACTTAAGGGACTAAAATTTCTTGGCTATACGGTGGCCCTTATGTTCAGTGCTCCTGTGGTGCTATTTCAGGCATTTAAAAATCAGGAACATCCATTTTATATAGCAGTACTTATACTTGGAATTATTCTGGCTATAGCGGCTATAGCAATGGGGTTTTTCAGCATAAAAACAGTGATTGACGCCCTTTTTGGCAGAAAGAAATGATTATTCTTTTTCTACTTATTAGAAACCAACACCTAATA
>CBDUCK010000163.1:0-6282 GCA_965365635.1 uncultured Muriicola sp. | reverse complement strand
CGAAGGGCTATTGCTCGTTTACTTCCATAGGTTGATACCAAGGAATCTGCAGCTTCTTTGCCGGTATGATAATGAACCACTACATGAGCCCCTTTCTTTAACAAGTGGTCTGCAATAGCAAAACCTATGCCCTTAGAAGCCCCTGTAACCAAAACGTGCTGGTTATTTAAATCCATACGAATTACTGCTTAGATTATTAACTATAATTAGGTGATTAATTTAAACAATAAAACTGAGAATGAAACGATATGAACCCATCTGATACATTCTCAGTTTTGTTAGTTGCCAAGATATATTAAATAGCGTTCAGGCTTCTGCCGTTTCCTTTGATCTGGCTTTCACCAACTTTTCAATAAGGTCTGGCACTTTTTCAAAAGCTGCGGCCAAACCATGAGTCTTCCCTGCCGCGAGAAATGAGATTTCATCGTCTTTGGAAACCAAAAATCCTATGGGCTCTATGCCTACCCCGGCACCGGCACCCATACCCTGACCTTTTCTGGTTTTTGCCTCAGTACCTTCACCACCTCCTGAGCCGAACCCCATACCTACTCTAATAACAGGTACACATTGAAAGGAACCCAACTCAAAAGGTTCACCTACTACCGTTTCTGTCTTTGCTTCTGATTTAATAAACTCGGTAATTTTCCCTAATAATTCTTCAAAATGAAGTTCCATACTAATTGTTTTAATGATTAATAAATGATTTTAAAAGATTCACTGGCCGATTTATTACCCGTAACTGAAGGGAGTTTCTGCCTTCATAATTTATCGTCCATTTTCCTGCATATTCGTTCATAAAATAAAACACAGGATACCATTTGGAATTCACGATCCAGTTCCCGGTATCCATAACAACTTTCAGCTTTTTTACTTTAAATGATCTGACCATTTTCATAATGGTTCTAATTTTGATTCTACCGATGCCCCGCTTCTTTTTCTTCCTTAACGGGTCTGTTTTCTTCTCTGTTGATTTAGGTATAAGAGGATAGAAATAAAAATTGCGGGAAAAGGCGCGCAACCTTAGCTGTAGTATTTTGTCCGGATGAGGCGCCAGTGTTAGTATGGCTAGGGGTCCTATTTGCAAATAGTAGTCTTGCCTGGTAGTGTCTACTTCCAATATCAATGGAATAAACAGGAGATACAATACAAACCCTGTGACTAATATAAGTAAGATAATAAGTAGCATGGTAATTTATTTCTGCAAAGGAAATTGTAGAAACTAATTTTTCCAATGATCTTGGTCAGGAGGATCAAATCATTTTTTATGACCTCCGGTTTATAAGTGACCCATGAAGACTCCCGAGCAGGAGTATAAAAAAAGCCGAGATGAACAATCTCGGCTTTATAGTATTTAGGATAATGTTATAAAGAAAGGTCTAATAAAAAATCTAATAGTGTTTTATTGCCCGCAGTTATTGTGACTCCTTCGATTGTCTGAGTATCATAATCATCTATCTCAGCTACCACACTGTAGGTACCTGCTTCTAATCCCATCACCATATACCCACCGGAGCCGTCTGTTAAGGTGGTTGTTATAACGTCCTCTCCTTGTAAAATTGACACCTGAACTCCTTCCAGTGGAACAGGAGTATCCATGTCCAAAGTTGTTATTTCTCCAATTAATGTTCCAGCAGTAGTTAAATTACTTACTTTAATTACCGGTTTAAAATTAAACCCATTAAAACTTGAGGGGTTATTCATATTGCCGCGTGGCACAAAGGACCTGCTTACATCAAAGTCGAACAACAGGTCTGAAGACAGTCCACTGGTTACGACCAATTCTGGCTTTATAAATATCTTTAGGCCGCTTTGCTCTCCACTAGGAACTTTTAGATCGAAGACAGTGCCGTCTTCATCATTTAATACTACATTAATTCCTTTTAAATACACACGGAAAAGATCATAAGAGCCTGCAGGAATTTCAATATCCACCAAGGTTTCGGTAACACCATTTGTTAACGTTAACAAGTTTACCTGAATTTCCTCTTCCATCAAAACAACAAAAGAACCAGTATCCGTTTCATCTTCAGATGACTCAGAATCGGTGTCCTCATTTTCCTCCGATTTTTTGCGGGCTTCTATTTTAAAGATGGTAACATTTGTTTCCGCTATTAATTCATGAGGAAACGGGGCATCTGTTAATTGTATGGTAAGTTTACCATATCCTGTATCGGCAGCATCATTGTCCGCGCATCCAAACAATATTGTAAAAAGACCTAATGTTGAAAATAAATACTTCCATTTCATAATGTTCTTTTTTTATAAAAATTGAATGGCAATACTAGTGATTTCAACCTAAAAAGGACAGAAATAAATGGTTTTTTCGATGAATTACAGCTGCTATCTGATTAATAAATAGCCTTTGTTTAGAATTTTAGTTAAAGCATAAAAAAATGGGCTAATAGCCCATTTTAGTAAATGCTCACTAAATAGAAGTTAGCTTAAAACAATGTTCAAAACTATATTCGTATTCAATAATTTAGAAATTGGGCATATCTCTTTTGCGTTGGTCGCAATTTCAGTGAATTTAGCTTCGTCTATTCCCGGAACTTTTCCTTCAAGGTCTAACGTAATTTGGGTAATATTACCATCTTCAAACAACACAGTTGCCCCGGCATTCAGATGATCTGGTGTAAATCCTTCCGCTCCCAGAAGAAAACTTAACTGCATGGCAAAACAACCGGCATGGGCAGCTCCTACCAATTCCTCAGGATTGGTCCCAGGGGCTTCTTCAAATCGGGTACTAAATGAATACATGGTCTTGTTAAGAACGGTACTTGCGGTAGTTAATGTTCCTTTTCCTTCTTTTCCACTACCAAGCCATTGGGCGCTTGCTTTTCTAGTAAATTTCATAATATTTAATTTATAATTATTTGATAGGTAATAATATATGTTATATTAATTAAATGTATTATTTAATAATTTTTTTAGCTCATTCCACGATTCAACATCGGCTTTTTCCTGATATGCCAGAGGTAAGCTAAACTTCTTCCCAAGGGAGTCTGCTTCTTTACTGGTGAAAGCATGCTGCGCACCTTCGTAGGCAATGTAGGTATACTCGGCCTGTATACTATCCATAGCCTTTTTATAAGTAATTACCGATTCTGGAGATACAAAAGGATCTGCAGCTCCGTTGCAAACCAATACTTTTGCTTTTAGATTACTGCCTGGCATAATAGGCAGTTGCACCCCACTGTGAAATGCCGCAACGGCATCTAAGTCCTTACCGGCATTTGCCATAGTTAATACCACGCTACCCCCAAAACAATACCCAATAGCAGCTATTTGTGTAGAATCTACACTTGGATGTGTTTTTAATATGTTCAATGCGGCATCGAATCTTGCCTGGGCCTCCTCGATGTTTTGCATCACCATTCCTGAAAACTTGCCGGCGTCATCCGGATGATTGGCCTGTTTCCCATCACCATACATATCTACCGCAAACGCCGTATACCCCAACTCAGCCAGCATGTCGGCCCTTTCCCGGGTATAGTCATTATGACCCCACCATTCGTGTACAACCAGGATACCCGGTCTCTTCACCTCTGTTGATGCATCATAGGAAATATAGCCCTTCATGCCGGTACTCTCGGTAGTATAGTTAACTTCTTCTCCTGATATCTCCATAGCAGTAATAGGCTCTTCCACGGCAACTTCTTCTTTTTTATCAGTTTTACATGAGATGAAACTAATAAGCAAACAAAGTGGTATCAGTGTATTTTGAAATTTCATATGATCTATTTTTATAATTATTTTTTAAAATGAAAACAGTTGATTCTTTATTCTATGATCCTTTTTTCGCCTGTATTATTTAATCTGATCAGAAATAAATACCGCAGTGTAAAGTTAGCCATTTTCTATGTCCAATCACAACACTGCAAAAGATGCTCTTAAAAATTTCTATGCAAACACTAGCCTATACCTTGCTCTGTGAATCTCATACCCGTTACCGTTAGAGCCGAAACGTTAAAATTTGTGACATGTTTAACGTTTTGCAACAATATTTAAACAATATTTAATACAATGCCGCATTACTGCTGTCTATCTTTATGGTCTAATTTTAAAAACTATAAAAATGAAATTATTTAGTTCTTTATTACTAATGGGCCTATTAGTGACGGCTTGTGGAGAAAGCAAAAAAAATAAAGCAGCTTCTGAGGAAATCATGGAAGTTGAAATGACCGAAACAGAGTCTATGGAATCTGAACCTATGGAGTCAGGGACAATTGTAGAGGTAGCTAGTGGAAATGAAAGTTTTAGTACGCTTGTAGCAGCTGTAGGAGCTGCAGATCTTGTTGCTACCTTAAGCAGTGATGGTCCGTTTACTGTATTTGCACCTACCAATGAGAGTTTTGAAAAGTTACCTGAAGGAACAGTAGAGAGCCTTTTACAGCCAGAGAGCAAAGACGCGCTTGTTAATCTTTTGACGTATCATGTGGTTGACGGAAATTTTTCTGCTGCGGCTGTTGTTGAAGCAATTAATGCCAACAATGGTTCATTTGTTGTTGAAACCGTACAAGGAGGAAACATCACCTTATCCTTAGCCGGAGAAAGTGTTGTATTAACTGATGCCAAAGGCAATACTGCCACTGTAATTATTGCAGATGTCGCTGCCTCTAATGGTGTTATACATGCCATCGACGCCGTGGTAATGCCTGCAGAATAGTAGGTTGATTCAATAAAGTAAATTATGTAAAGCCGTCCGTTGTGACGGCTTTTTTATTTTCTCCTTACTACTGGTCTGTTAATGATCCTATCAATGCTTGTGCAGCTGATTCACCACTTATCATCGCTGCATTGGTAGACCCATATAAAAGATGATCTCCGGCAAGAAATATAGAGCTACCAACTCGGCCCTTTTCTTTTACCCATTCATTTTGTAGTCCGTTAAGTGTGGGCAAAGATTTTTTAATCCTGTAATGCTTTAAGAAATGTACTTTCTGAATCCCACAATACAAAGCTAATTCTTCTTTTACCTGCTGAACCAAAGATTCCTGATCCATAGAATGGTTTTTAACCACAGTAACAGAAAGTAATTCGTTGGGGCCTCTATGCGAGGTTTCAATACAGGTAGGATAAAATATATTGTTGATTAAGGCATTCTCAGCGGTAATTAAACCAATGAGCTTTTTATCAATGATTCTTTTAGGCGCTTCAAAATACAAGTTATCACATCCATGCCATTTAACGGGTGTAATTCCCTTATCTGACAATAAAATACTTGGATCTGCAGCAATAAGAATACGATCTACTTTGATTGCATCACCATCCTGAGTAAGTAGTATGTTTTCCTTCACTTGTGCTATTGGAGAATTATAATGAATCGTTGTGTTTTTTAATCTCCCTTCTAGCTGTTTTACCAAGGCTCCCATCCCAGCTTTTGGGATTACGGCATTGCCTTCCCCGAACATTTTAAATACAAACTGGAACATCCTACTGGAAGTAGTCAATTCATTTTCCAGAAAGATGCCAGAAAAAAAAGGTCTTAAAAATCCTTCGATGATTCGGTTCGAAAACCCTGATTCTTTGAGGTATTGAAATGTAGTTTTCTCCTCAGTATCAAAAATAGCGGTTATTGTGGTCTTTTGAAGCCTCCTGTGAAGTCTAAAGAGTCGAAAATAGTCTGAAAGCGTCCCTATTCCAGAAAGAACGGTAGGCAATAATAAGGTAAGATCCCTGCTGGGATCCCCTACAGTAACTACTTTTCTTCCCCCGAAAAGGATGGCCCCGGGTTGCAGTTTTTGAAGTCCAAGAGATTCATAGTCGAGGTATTCGCTGGTCTTGGGATATGCATCTAATAATACCTGAAATCCGTGATCTAATTGATATCCTTTAAAAAGGTCTGTTTTAATACGGCCTCCAGATGAAGAAGAAGCTTCATAGATCACAGGGGCATAACCTGCTTCTTCTAGCGTTAAAGCGGCTATAAGTCCACTAATTCCGGCTCCAATAATTCCAATCGTTGGTTTCATTTTACTATTTGATACAAAAGTACATATTTCGCACAATGAACCTCTGAAGATGCAAATCTAAATGGGTTATCTTTACGCGTTATACAGCCTTTAGCTGGTTACCATTCCAAAAATGACCCCGATATCCATATTGATCTTGTTTATTGCTTTCTCCTTTTTATTTTTTGGGGGAAGTTGTTTGGTATCGCCAAGAATGAAGGTAGAATTTGAACGATATAAATTAAAGAAGAGACGTCTTCTTATAGGTTATTTGCAATTGGCCGGAAGTCTGGGCCTTCTTATTGGATATTATGCATACCCCTTACTTGCC
>CBDUCK010000162.1:0-6290 GCA_965365635.1 uncultured Muriicola sp. | reverse complement strand
CGCCAGCATATAACGAAACCGCCTGAACTATTACATCGCATTTCAGAACGGATGAAATTTCCTGAAGATCAATATCATTTTAGTTGGGTTGAAGCCAACGGAAGATTATAAAAAAATCCGGTTCAGAAGAACCGGATTTTTCATTTTAAAGTTTTCCGTGTTTATGTTCGTGCTGCCATTTAGCAAGTTCTTTCCATTTTCCCTCGTAGGCCATTTTAGCCTGCATTGGCCAGGAAGCAGGGTCATGAACTTTATAACGGTCTCCTCCAGAATCTAAGACTTCCTGACATTTGGCAACCGATACTTGAGATAAGGCTTTCCAGGTTTTTATTTCATAATTGTGAAATAGACTTTGAATTTTTGGCCCAATCCCCTCAATTAATTTCAAATCATCATTTTTAACAAGTTTACCAAATGCCATTTTTGCTGCTTTAGCATCAAATTGTGGACCCGAAGGCACAGCAGATACAGGCCCTGAAGCAAGTTTTTTGTTACAAGCTTCCAGATCTGCAGTTAGTTTTTCATTTTTGTCTCTGAGAAGGATAATATCCGCTTCAAGGTCTAATGAAGGATTGCCCCCTTTTCCAATTAAGTATCCAAATAAACCACATAAAAGCCCTACACCAAGTGGGATGAGCCAGCACCAAAGATCCATATATTCTAATTCCATAAGGGTCGTATTTTAAATAGTTATAATAGGAGGGGTTTGTTTATAGATTTAACCTTTTAATTCTGCAGAGCGAAGTATATCGGTACTATATCCTCATGAAATGTCGGCAACGAATGTCCTATATACTGTTCCTGATTAGTATTGTTCTGGGCATAATAATGCAGAGTAACCTTCTTAAATTCAGCACCTTCATTTTTTTGGATCTCCTTGGCACGTTCCACTTTCTGAAAAACAATCCCGTTACTACGACGACACTCACTACAGTACATGATATAAAAATAAGTTCCAGCTAAAATGGTGATAATAAGTCCTATAAGGTTGGTTGTTCTTTTAGACATGGTCCAAAAAATTTAAGGTTATTCTTACAAGGTATTAAAAAAACGGTATCTTTTTGTAGTATCGTTAATAAAAAACGAACGACCCTCTAGCCCTGAGAGGGATCGTCTTTAAAATACTAAAGCACTATTAATTACACCTTATAAATCAAATTTAATTCCTTGGGCCAATGGGAGTTCCGTGGTATAATTAATGGTGTTTGTTTGTCTTCGCATATACACTTTCCATGCATCGGATCCTGACTCTCTTCCACCACCGGTTTCTTTTTCACCTCCAAAAGCACCACCAATTTCAGCTCCTGATGTTCCAATATTTACGTTAGCAATACCACAATCGCTTCCGGTTACGGCCAGAAATTGTTCTGCTTCACGCAAATTACTGGTCATAATTGCTGAAGACAACCCTTGTACTACTCCGTTTTGTATGGCTATTGCATTTTCTACTTCGCCTGAATATTTTAATAAGTACAATACGGGTGCAAAGGTTTCATGCTGTACTATTGGAAACGTATTTTTTGCTTCTGCAATGGCTGGCTTTACATAACAGCCGCTTTCATAGCCTTTGCCCTCTACAACACCACCTTCAACAATAAGATTTCCACCCTGTGCCACTACTTCCTGCAGCGCCTTTTTATAGGCAGCTACGGCATCGGTATCAATTAGAGGTCCAACGTGATTTGTTTCATCTAATGGATTCCCAATTCGTAACTGGCCATATGCCGAAACAAGTGCATCTTTCACTGTATCGTACATAGATTCGTGTATAATAAGTCGCCTGGTAGATGTACAACGCTGCCCGGCTGTACCTACTGCACCAAAAACGGCCCCTATCACAGTCATCTTAATATCAGCATTTGGTGTTACTATAATGGCATTATTTCCACCAAGCTCTAAAAGAGATTTACCTAATCTGGCCGCAACGGCCTGTGCAACAATTTTACCCATGCGGATAGATCCTGTAGCGGAAACCAAGGGTATTCTACCGTCTTGTGTCATAAATTCACCAACCCGGTAATCCCCATTGATCAAACAAGAGATACCTTCTGGAAGGTTATTAGCCTTAAAGACCTCGGCTGCAATATTCTGACACGCAATACCACATAAAGGGGTTTTTTCCGAAGGTTTCCAAATACAAACGTCACCACATACCCAGGCAAGAGCAGTATTCCATGCCCATACGGCAACTGGGAAGTTAAATGCTGAAATTATGCCTACTATACCAAGAGGGTGGTACTGTTCGTACATTCTGTGTCCTGGTCTTTCGGAATGCATCGTTAAACCATGTAATTGCCTGGAAAGACCCACTGCAAAATCACAGATGTCGATCATTTCCTGTACCTCTCCAAGTCCTTCCTGATACGACTTGCCCATTTCATACGAAACTAGTTTGCCAAGAGGTTCCTTTAATTCGCGTAATCGCAACCCAAACTGTCGTACTATTTCTCCTCTCAAAGGTGCAGGTTTTAAGCGCCATTCTTTAAATGCTTCCGAAGCCACCTCCATGGTCTTGTCAAAATCAGATCTTGTGGTGGTTTTTACTTTCGCAATTAGTGCCCCGTCTACAGGAGAATATGAAGCAATTTCCTCTCCAGAGGAAAAGAAATGAGATCCTGTGGATGTACCTTTGTTAAGGTCACTAATTCCTAATTCTTTCAAGGCTTTTTCAATACCAAAATCAACAGCAACTGTGGTCATTTTATAACGATTATAATTAGAATTGTTAGAAGAATCACAAAGCTACGAATAATTCCAGCTTTTCTATACTCCTTAAAAAATTTCTATCTCAGGAATTAGCTATTACTTACATATAGAAGAATAAGTGTAATTAGGGCCGGCAACCCTTGAACAAAAAAGATTTTTTTTGAAACGGTAAAGGCGCCGTAGATCCCTGCCAATGAAACACACCCCAAGAAGAATAGCGCCACGTTTATCTTCCATATTGGGTCTTCAATATAGAAGGTCCATAATAAGCCTGCGGCAAGAAATCCGTTGTAGAGCCCTTGATTGGCGGCCATTGCTTTTGTGGGTTCAAAAAGCTCTTTTGGAAAATTCCGAAAAACTTTTTTGGCTTTGGTAGTCCAGACAAACATTTCTAGCCATAAAAAGTAAAGATGCATTAGAGCAATAATCCCAATCAGGATGTTCGTCAAATAGACCATAGATAATCTTGAAATTAGTGTTAATGGCTATTTTTTTTCAGCAATAAAACGGGGATCAACTTCCATAACTGTACCACAGTTGTTGCAGGTACGCAATTCTTCGGAGCTATAAAAATGCTCAAAGTGCGCAAGAAAATCCTTTTCTATATCCTCCAATGTAAAGTACGCTTCATACAATTTGTGATTGCAATGATCACAAAACCAAAGCAACCCATCTTTTACATCTAAATCGGACCGTTTACGCTCAATAACTAATCCTATAGAACCCTTATGTCTTACCGGGGAGTGCGGTACTTTTGCTGGGTGCAAATACATGTCACCCGGTCCTAGTTTCATTGTTTTCCTCTGACCTTCTTCCTGGACATGAACCTCAATGGTACCTTCTAATTGATAAAATAATTCTTCTGTTTCATTGTAATGATAATCCTTTCTGGCATTTGGGCCAGCAACTACCATCACAATATAATCCCCTGCATCTTTATATAGGTTTTTATTCCCTACAGGGGGCTTTAAAGAGTCTCTGTTTTGTTTGATCCATTCATGGAGATTAAATGGGGGAGCTATAGCCATATCTAACGATGCTAAGATTTATAAAAAGCAGAGGTATTTAAACCCGAACCTACTCAAAAATAAGAAAAGAAAATGGGTTTGTCGCAGGCTATTTATAGAACAACTGTGTATAAAAGAAGTTGCCATTACTATCTTGCTTAACACTGATAGCGGTATGAGTAAAATCGGCTTCCATTGTTTCCTTGTGGTTAGGGCTATTCATCCATCCTTCAAAAGTAGCGGAAGCTGTTGGATAGTCTTTAGCTACATTCTCTGCAACTTGTTTGGCATCGACTTTTGCCGAAATACTAGAAGCTCTTGAACTAAAATTATCGTGACTAAGGTTTCCCTTTACGATCATGTAGTCGTTATGCAGATTGGCATATTCGTAGGCAACTACGCTAAACTGCAATGGAGAGACTCCCAGGGAATTTCTATGGGCATTTACAATGCCAAGTAATTCCTGTTCTACCTCAACAGCATTTAAAGCAACCGGGATATTTGTATCTGTGATAGACTCTTTATTACAGGAGGCCCCTAAACATACAAATAACACCAAGACAGCAAATCGCAATCTTATTTTCATATAGTGTTCTACTTGTAAGTAGGCAGAGAAGAATAGGGGTTTTCTCGTTTCCTCGTAATTATCGTTCTCGTAAGATAAATCATCGAAGAGAGTAATGATACCAAAAATTCTATAATATAACTACTAATTGTAATATTTATTCGATGAAATACACACTGTAGAATTAAAATTGCTGAGGTATTTCTAAAAAATTCGGAGCATTTAATCAGGATTCATCAATATCCTTGAGCTCATCTTTTTTAATTACTTTGTAAAAAACCAACGCTCCAATTTCTTTTATAGGGTCATATAATAGTGATTCTGATTTAACATCCTCTTTCAAAAACCCTATACTTTTATTAATACTATCAAAGAAGATCAATAACGCCCCAAGAATAATAGCAACTTTTAAGGTTCCAAAAATACCCCCGGCAATTTTATTAAGAATCCCCAACATGGCAAATTCAGCGATTTTGGTCAATAGCTTTCCTGCTGAAATAACAAGAATTACAATGGCGAAAAAAGTGATGATAAACGAAATAAGGCTAATATATCGCTCGTTCCAATCCATCTTTGCAGCAAGATAATCTCCCGTGATATACGAAAAATGGATGGCTCCGTATAACCCTCCTATAAGGGCAATGATAGAAGCAATTTCTACTAAGAGACCATTTTTAATTCCTTTGAATAACCCATAAATAAGCAGTAGCCCTAAAACGATGTCTATAAAACTCACAACGAAGTGTTTTGCACAAAGATAGAACTTTGATTTGTACCTTTGGAACTTATCAAAACGAAGGGGACATACCCGATAATAAGAATACAAAGCAATAAGAATTTATGGCCAGAGATATTGCATTAAAGGAACGTTGGAATATACTTGTTGAGCGACTTTCCGCTCAGTTTGCAGATGGGGATCCACTAGAGTTAGATGCGATCATTTACCTGGTGGGAGTGCAAGAGTTGGGACAGTATCACAAATCGTACAAGAAGGATGAAAAGATAAATTTAATGCACATAGCTATTTGTCGTCTGCTAGAACCCTACGGGTATTATGAATTTGAATATTTTGATGAAGAAGGCTGGCCACATTATCGTACTAAAGAGCAGTTACCAGTGCTGAAGGCAGGGGAGCAATCGGTGTTAATGAAGGAGGCCCTCGTTAGTTATTTTGTAGAGAAAGAATATATTTAATGATACCGCAGACGAGTTATTACGCCGTTATTTTTACTACAACACGTTCTGATACAGATGATGGCTATTTGGAGATGGCCCTTGAAATGGAAGACCTGGCCTCCAAACAGCCTGGGTTTTTGGGTTTTGAAAGTGCGCGAAATGAACTCGGCATAACGGTGAGCTATTGGGAGCGCCTAGAAGATATTACGCACTGGAAGAACAATACCGCCCACTTGAAGGCTCAAAAAAAAGGAAGAGAAGAATGGTATACCTGGTATAAATTAAGAATCTGCAAAGTAGAACGAGAATATGAATTTACCAGAGCCCCCTCAGCTACTCATACAAAGAAAAAAGATACCTTGTAAGTTAATAGTAGCTTAAAATCCGGAAAGTGAAACCATCTCAAGAATTTTGCAAATGACAACACTTAGTTCTTTTTCCAATCGTAATCGCGCCAGCACCTTAGAGAAAATAGGGAGTACGCAATTCGATCTTATAGTCGTTGGGGGTGGAATTACCGGAGGGGGAATTGCCCTAGACGCTGCATCTCGCGGGCTGAAAGTAGTATTATTGGAGAAAGGTGACTTTGCATCGGGGACTAGCAGCAAGTCTACCAAACTAATTCATGGAGGATTGCGTTATTTAAAGCAATTCGATTTTTGGTTAGTAAAAGAAGTAGGATCGGAACGGGCTATCGTACACAAATTGGCACCTCATCTGGTACTTCCGGAGAAAATGCTCTTGCCCTTGGGACTTGTTTCTCTCGGTCTAGTGTCAACGGTTCACGCCTTTGTCGTCATGCCGCCGCCGTCTGCTGCTGCTTCTTTTATGACGAA
>CBDUCK010000161.1:0-6320 GCA_965365635.1 uncultured Muriicola sp. | reverse complement strand
TATAGACAGATCACCTTGCGGTACCGGTACATCTGCCCGTATGGCGCAGTGGCATGCTCAGGGCAAATTACTGGCAGGAGCATCTTTTGTACACGAAAGTTATATAGGATCCACTTTTACCGGAACCATAGAAGGAACCACCACCGTAGGGGACAAACAGGCCATTATACCCTGTATTGAAGGGTGGGCCAGAATACATGGCCACAACAGCATTACCATCGATGAAGACGATCCGTTTGCTTTTGGGTTTCAGGTTATCTGATTATTCTTAACCCAATACCCGCCTTTCTGTACCCATAAAGGGTTGATCATAAAAACGAACCCCTTTAGCTTTATATAAGGCATTCGCCAATGCTCCAATAGCCGGGGGAAGACCGGGTTCACCTAAACCTGTTGGTGCAATTTCATTTTCAACAAAGAAAACTTCTATCTCTCTGGGTGCCTGGGAATGACGAATTAGGTTGTATTTATCGAAATTCATTTCTTTGGGAGCTCCATTTTCAAAGGTCAGTTGACTATACATAGAATGACCAATACCATCAATTACTCCACCTTCGATCATATTCCTGGCAGCATCCTTATTAACTACAATTCCACAATCAACCGCACACCAAACCTTTTGGACAACGGGTTGCCCGTCTTCTATAATCATATCGAATACTTCTGCTACATAGGTAGAATGGCAGAAGTAGGCAGCTACACCGCGATGCACATCTGGCATAGAGGCTCCCCAATTCGCTTTTTCCTTTACAAGTTTTAAAACACCTGCATATCTTTCTGCTTCGTATTCATGCTCGGCTCCAACCGGGTCATTGATGGCACGATCGAACAATTCTAAACGGAAATCGATTGGGTCTTTGCCTGCCAATTCAGCTACTTCATCTAAAAAGGCCTGCTCAGCACCCGCGGTGAAATTAGATCTTGGCGCACGCCATGCACCTGTTGTAATATTGGTAGCTGCGTTAATTTGATCAGCCGAATAATTGGCAACGGTCCCCGCTGGGAACCGGTTGGGAAATACCGGACCGCCTGGCAAACCTGCACCTTTTACTGTAAAAGCAATTAGGTTATTATTTTCATCGAGGCCTGCTTTATAGACAGACTTATAGGTAGGGCGATAGGTCCCCTGTGTCATATCATCTTCCCTGGTATACATTAGTTTAACAGGACCCCCTATTTTTTTTGAAATTGCTGCGGCTTCCAATCCAAAATGCACATAGAGCCTACGGCCAAAACCACCCCCTATACGGGTCATATTTACAGTTATGTTTTCTAGTGGCAAGTTCAGTAATTTTGCAACCGAACCTTCCAGGGCCTCCGGTGTTTGGGTAGGGCCAATTAGTTCTGCTGAATCTGCTGTAACATTAGCAAAGAAATTCATGGGTTCGAGGGTGTTATGTGCAATGAACGGTGCACTATAACTTCTCTCAATTACTTTTGCTGCCTTTTTAAAAGCTGCCTCGGGATTACCATCTCTTCTGTTTTCTTGTACCTCACCAGAAGCAAGGGCTTTGTCTAATCTTTCAGTATGCATATTAGAACTTTCCAGTTCACTTGTGGTTTCCCAGTTGACCCTGAGGGCCTTTTTTGCTTCCATTAATTGCCAGGTAGTATCCCCAACAATAGCTACTAATTGTTTAAAACCCTGCTCGTCGAACATACCAGGATCATTAATAGTAGTGTCGATAATAAATGCATCTGTGACACCAGAAATACTTTTTATCTCGTCTTCATTAAAGTCTTTAACTTTCATTCCAAACGCAGGTGGATGTTGAATCATGGCGAGCTGCATTCCATCTCTATGGAAATCGGAACCAAAAAGCGGTTCCCCGGTCACTATTTTCAAACCATCCACATTCTTTTTACTTGTGCCTATGAGGGTAAAGTCTTTTATCTCTTTTAGTTCAAGCTCTTCAGGAACTTCAATACCAACAGCTTTTGATGCTATTTCACCATATGATAGCGTTCGTTCCCCGTTATTTTCTTTGATGATACCTTCACTGGCAGATACATCTGCAAGTTGCAGCCCCCATTCTTTTGCGGCGGCCTCTAGGAGCATTCGCTTCCCAGCAGCACCAGCCATTCGTAGGGCGTTCCAACTGAGGCGGATGGAAAGACTTCCCCCGGCAAACTGATTTTGATAGAATCCGGTATTCAATGGCGCCTGTTCCACTACCACATTTTCCCATGGCACATCCAATTCTTCTGCCACGATCATAGGCATAGAGGTTCGTACATTCTGTCCTATTTCCGGATTAGGAGAATATATTGTAACCAAACCGGTTTCTCCTATTTTGATATAGCCATTAATCTCAAACCATTCTTTAGGAATTGCAGCCCCTGCCTTCAACTCGGGCGCATTCGGTTTACATCCATTAAGCCAGCTAAACCCAATAAGCATACCTCCACCGGCAGCTGCGGAAACTTTTATAAATGAACGTCGATTATATTGTGTTTTTATTGTAGACATGATGTTTTATTTAGAATGAAGCTGTGGGTTTAAGCATTTTGTGATTTGGCCGCGGTCTTTATGGCCTTTTTAATTCTGGTGTAGGTGCCGCAGCGACATATATTACCGTCCATGGCGGCATCGATTTGTTCATCGCTTGGATCCGGGTTATGCTTTAAAAATGCAGTAGCATTCATGATCTGGCCTGTTTGACAGTAACCGCATTGTGGCACATCGTGTTCTAACCAGGCCTGTTGAACAGGATGGTCTCCATTTTCTGAAAGGCCTTCAATGGTAGTGATTGCCTGGTTGCCTACTACAGAGATGGGCAACATACAAGAGCGTACGGCCACCTCACCAAGATGAATGGTACAGGTGCCACATTGGGCAATTCCACAGCCGTATTTAGTACCTACTAAATGAAGATGATCTCGAAGTACCCATAATATGGGAGTAGACGGATCTACATCTACTTGCTGGCTTTTTCCGTTGATGTTGAGTGTGAAAGTTGACATAATTAATGTATAAATGAGTGATTACAATGAAATTACATAATATTTTAATACGAAGAAAGGCTAATGAACAACAATTTCTTGCAACATATTAACAATTACAGGGTTTATATTATTCCTTTTGGGTTTCAGGTGATTCAGAGCAGTGAAAATGTGGCTTAGCAGTAATTTATTGAAGGAACTCTTACTAATTAATGAAGCAGATACTAGTTTATATAAAAATTCGTTTAAAGTAAACAGATTCAGGTATTTATGTTTTCAGTAATTTGGGATAAGTACGTATTAATTATATGTTAAACCCTAGCTAACAATGCATCTTTACGTATATTTGAATAAGAAATGAAAGAGGTATCCCATAAAATAATGGCTTTTCTGATGGCATTGGTAGTGTTGTTTTCTACATTGTCTTTTACTATAGATATGCACTATTGCGGGGGTACTTTAGTTGACACTGCTATTTTACACAAGGCAAAAACTTGCGGAATGGAAATGCAGAAAGCAATGGCAAGTTCGGAACACTCAGTAACAAAAAAGAACTGTTGTGATGATGAGCAATTACTTGTTAACGGACAAGATAAATTGCAATCATCTTCCGAAATAATTTCTTTACAGCAACAAGTATTTATTACATCCTTTCTATATTCTTATGTTACTCTTTTTGAGGCAACAAAGAATAATAATCCTTCTTACAAGCATTATAAACCGCCTCCCGTTGTAAGAGACCTCTACAAGATAGACGAGACTTATTTAATTTGATTTTAAACATTAGACTGTGATATCCCATGAATTAATTTCATGCGGGTACTCCGCTGTATACCGTGCGTTTACAAAGCACCAATGTCTAATTGTTTAATACTCAAAGCAAATGCTAAATAAAAGCATAAAATATTTAATAGAGAATAAACTGGTTGCAGTACTACTGCTCGTTCTTTTTATTGGATGGGGAACGGTAAATGCACCCTTTAATTGGGATGTAGGTTTCTTGCCAAGAAATCCTGTAGCAGTAGACGCCATACCAGATATTGGTGAGAATCAGCAAATTGTATTCACAAAATGGGAAGGTCGTTCGCCACAAGATATTGAAGACCAAATTACATACCCTTTAACATCGGCACTTTTAGGCATTCCGGGAGTAAAAACCATCCGCAGTTCTTCCATGTTCGGTTTTTCAAGTATCTATATCATATTTGAAGAAGACATAGAATTCTATTGGAGCCGGAGTCGCATCCTTGAAAAACTAAATTCCTTGCCAAATAACTTGTTGCCAGAGGGCATTAATCCTGCTTTGGGTCCGGATGCTACAGGATTGGGTCAAATATTCTGGTACACTTTGGAAGGGCGAGACGAAGATGGAAATGTGACCGGTGGCTGGGATCTGCAGGAGCTTCGAAGTATTCAGGATTTTTATGTTAAATATGCATTATCATCGGCGAGTGGGGTTTCAGAAGTAGCCTCAATTGGCGGTTATGTGCTCGAATACCAGGTGGATGTGAATCCTGAATTGATGAAACAATACGGCATCGGGTTGCATCAAGTCGTAAAAGCGGTAAAACAAAGTAACAGGGATATTGGGGCACAGACGTTAGAAATTAATCAGGCCGAATATCTGGTGCGTGGACTGGGGTATGTTAAATCGATTGAAGATATAGAAAATGCGGTTGTCACCTCCGAAGAATATACGGCTATTAGAATCAAAGACATTGGCAAAGTATCATTAGGACCGGCATCGCGCAGAGGTATTTTAGACAAAGAAGGAGCCGAAGTGGTTGGAGGAGTTGTAGTGGCAAGATATGGCGCTAATCCTCTTGAGGTTATAAATAATGTGAAGGTTAAGATTAATGAATTAAGCAGTGGATTGCCTTCAAAAGTATTGGCAGATGGAAGAACATCCCAACTAACAATTGTACCATTTTATGATAGAACAGAACTCATTCAGGAAACACTGGGTACACTCAATGAAGCCCTAACCCTGGAAATATTAGTCACTATTTTGGTGATCATTATAATGGTCTTCAATTTAAGGGCATCCGTATTAATTTCAGGACTCTTACCTGTTGCGGTACTAATGGTATTTATTGCAATGAAACTGTTTAATGTGGATGCGAACATTGTGGCACTTTCGGGAATTGCCATTGCCATAGGTACTATGGTAGATGTGGGGGTCATCCTCTCGGAAAATGTGATACGCCATTTGGACGAAAACGAAGAAGACCTGCCGGTTAATACGGTAGTGTACAATGCAACGGCAGAGGTTTCGGGCGCCATAGTAACGGCTGTGATGACTACAATCATCAGTTTTATCCCGGTATTTACTATGATTGGAGCTGAAGGAAAGCTATTCAGGCCTTTAGCCTTTACCAAGACCTTCGCCCTTACCGCGTCCCTTATCGTAGCGCTGTTTTTGATACCTCCTTTTGCTGCCTTTCTTTTCCGAAAAAAAAGGATCAAAAAAGTAGCAGGATACGGCATTAACGGGGCATTGATACTTATAGGAGTGCTTACTATGGTTTATGGTACGATGTTCGGGTTGCTACTAATTGCTTATGGAATTGTTGGCTTACTAAAAAATCCGGAACTGGCATCGCGCCTTTCAGAAGGATTCTCACTTTCGGAAAAACGCGCAACTCGCATCAATATCATTATTTCAGTCGTCACCATTGTCTTTCTCCTTGGTGAATATTGGAGACCACTGGGGCTCGACAAAAGTATTTTTTGGAACCTGATTTTTGTAGGACTCATCTGTTTTGGGTTATTGGGCTTCTTTAGAATTTTCCATAATTATTATACGCGTATGCTCCGTTGGGCGCTTCGAAACAAACTTCTATTCCTTTCTATTCCTACTGCAATTGTCGTATGTGGGCTAATAATTATGCGAAATACAGGCAAAGAGTTTATGCCCTCACTAAATGAAGGATCTTTTCTGTTAATGCCCACTTCCCTTCCACATGCCGGGGTAGAAGAGAACAAAAGGGTATTGCAGCAATTGGACATGGCTGTTGCCAGCATTCCGGAAATAGCCACAGTAGTAGGTAAATCTGGTAGAACGGAATCTGCATTAGATCCTGCACCGCTGTCTATGTACGAGAACATTATTCAATACAAGCCAGAATACATGTTAAACGAAGAAAGGGAGCAGCAACGATTTAAAGTAAATGACGATGGCATGTTCGAACTCAGGGATGGTACTTTTGTGACTAACCCTAACCTTGAAATGGATGAGGTTGCAGCGAACAATGCGTCTGTAATAAATGTGGCTTTTTCGGTACAACAAAAAGACCTGATTCCTGATGAGGATGGGGAATACTTCAGAAATTGGCGTCCCGGGATTAAATCTCCTGATGATATTTGGAACGAAATTG
>CBDUCK010000160.1:0-6421 GCA_965365635.1 uncultured Muriicola sp. | reverse complement strand
AGAAAACGGTCAGTTAAAAGAGCAGGTCTACAAAGTTGGTGGTCTCTATAGCGCGGCAATTGAAAATATTGTACAATGGTTAGAAAAAGCACAAGCCGTAGCGGAAAATGAGAAACAGGGCAATACAATTCGCCTTTTAATAGACTATTATCAGACAGGCAGTTTAGATACATGGGACGAATATGCAATTGCCTGGGTAAATTCTAAGGATGGGGATATAGATTGGATTAATGGATTTATAGAGGTCTATAATGATCCGAAGGGATATAAGGGATCTTACGAAAACATTATCCAAATAAAGGATTTTGAAATGTCCAAACAAATGGCAGTATTGTCGGAGAATGCACAGTGGTTTGAGGATAGTGCCCCATTAATGGAGGAGCATAAAAAGAAGAATGTAGTGGGAGTTTCTTATAAGACGGTTAATGTTGCCGGGGAAGCTGGAGATGCTTCACCGAGTACTCCAATTGGAGTAAACTTACCCAACAATAACTGGATTCGCCAGGAACATGGCAGCAAATCTGTTTCCTTAGGGAATATCATTAGTTCCTATAACAACGCTGGTGGTTCGGGTCGGTTAAAGGAATTTGCCAATGACGCGGAAGAGATTGCCCTTGAAGAAGAATATGGGAAAGTTGCCGATAAATTGCATACCGCTTTGCATGAGGTGATAGGGCATGCTTCGGGTAAAATAAATGAAGGGGTAGGACAACCTAAAGAAACCTTGAAGAATTATAGCTCTACCATGGAAGAAGGACGTGCCGATCTTATTGGTTTGTATTATTTGATGGATCCAAAATTAGAAGAGTTAGGATTGGTAGATGATTCAGATAAACTCGGTAAGGCCGCTTATGATGGCTATATTAGAAATGGTCTGGTTACTCAATTGGTTCGTATTAATCTTGGTAATGATATTGAGGAAGACCATATGGTAAATCGCCAATGGGTGTCTGCCTGGGTTTATGAAAAAGGAACTGCCGACAACGTAATTGAAAAAGTAGTACGGGACGGAAAAACCTATTACAACATTAATGATTATTCAAAATTAAGAACGTTGTTTGGGCAACTGCTAAAAGAAACCCAACGGATTAAATCTGAAGGTGATTTTATTGCAGCTCAAAATTTAGTAGAGGGCTATGGCGTAAAAGTAGATCAGACACTACATGCCGAAGTTCTCGAACGAAATGCAAAGTTTAAATCTGCGCCGTACAGTGGTTTTGTTAACCCGGAATTAGTACCGGAAACGAATGCCGCAGGTGAAATCACAGCAATTAAGATAGTGCAACCGGCGACCTTTGAAGACCAGATGTTAGCCTATTCTAAAAATTTTAGTTTTCTAAATTAGAAACGTTCTTAATCGCTCCCTGGTGATCATAAAAAAACCGCCCATATTGGGCGGTTTTTATTCGTTTACACTAATAGTTAAATAGCGTCGAATACGTAGGCGTTATCTGCTGCTACCTTATCTGAGATTTGGTTCCGAAGAGCTACTACATTAGGCTGATTTGTATATTTTGTGAATCGTTTTAGACCCATTAGCATCGCACGTTGTTCATCTCCTTCTGCAAATGAGACGATGGCTTCTTTCCCTTTCTTAATAACGATATCTACGGCTTCATAGAGATACAGTCTGGTCATTGCTATTTGAGTAGCCTGTGCGTCTTCTCCAAAGCGTTTTGCATTTTTCTCTGTACGCAGCAAGGCAGATTCTGCCATATAGACTTCAATTAGTATGTCAGAGGCAGCCAACAAGAGTTGTTGATGTGTATCTAATTCTGGCCCAAATTTTTGTACTGCACTACCTGCTACCATTAAAAAGACCTTTTTTAATCTGGCAATCAGATCTTTTTCCTCAGCAAACAGCGTTGAAAAGTCTGGAATTTCAAAAGAGGGTATTCCCAATAATTCTTCCCCTACCGCAGTGGCGGGTCCTAGCAGATCTATATGGCCTTTCATAGCCTTTTTAATCAACATCCCTACCGTCAACATTCGGTTTATTTCATTGGTTCCTTCATATATACGGGCAATGCGGGCATCTCTCCAGGCTTTTTCCATAGGAGTATCGGCACTAAATCCCATGCCTCCGAAAATTTGCAAACCTTCATCGGTAGTGTTTTGTACATCTTCCGATACTGCTACTTTAAGTATAGAGCATTCTATAGCATATTCTTCAACCCCTTTAAGTTCGGCTTCCTGATGACTGCTTCCTTCCGATTCCCGAATCGCAATTCTATCTTCAATATTTTTTGCTGCACGATAACAAGCGGACTCACCTACATAGGCATTGGTAGCCATTTGCGCTACTTTTGCTTTTATAGCCCCGAAATTAATGATTGGCGTATTAAATTGCATGCGTTCATTGGCATAATGAACCGCTTCAGTTAATACACGTCTTTGTGCTTCCAAACAGGCTGCTGCCAATTTTATTCTCCCGACGTTTAAGGCATTCATGGCGATTTTAAATCCGTTGCCTCTTTCGGATAACATATTTTCTACGGGCACTTTGGTATCATTAAAAAAGACCTGCCGAGTAGAGGAGGAGTGAATTCCTAATTTCTTTTCTTCTTCCCCTAAACTAATACCATTCTCAGGATTGTTTTCTACGATAAAACCTGTAATATATTTATCATCTTCTATCCTCGCAAAAACGATGAATAAATTACAGAATCCGGCATTTGAGATCCACATTTTTTGTCCTGAAATACTGTAGTACTTCCCGTCTTTTGATAATACCGCCTTCGTCTTTCCCGAATTAGCATCGGAACCTGCTCCTGGTTCTGTTAGGCAATAGGCTCCAAACCATTCTCCTGTGGCAAGTTTAGGCACATATTTCTTTTTTTGCTCCTCTGTACCATACAAGGTTATTGGCAAGGTTCCGATACCTGTATGAGCTCCAAATGCTGTGCTAAAGGAGCCAGTAGCACCAGAAATATAATCGCACACTAACATGGTAGATACAAAACCCATGCCCATACCACCGTATTGTTCAGGAACAGCAATACTCAAAAGTCCGAGTTCCCCGGCCTTTTTCATGCATTCTTCCGTGTAGGCATAATCTTTCTTTTCGAAACGTTCCCAATGCGCCCATAATTCGCGGTCTACAAATTCCTTGGTGCTGTCGCGCATCATCCGTTGTTCTTCGTTCAAATCTTCGAGTGTAAAAATATCTTCGCATTTGGTTTCTTTAACCAAAAACTGACCACCTCTTAAGATATCTTTGTTGGTAATTTCTGTACTCATATTACTATTTTTTGATTGTGAAAGTCTAGTTTAAGAATTCATAGATACCCGCTGCTCCTTGCCCGGTTCCTACACACATGGTGACTAAACCATATTTTCCCTGCATATTATTTCTGCGCATTTCATCAAAAAGTTGCACAGAGAGTTTTGCACCGGTACATCCCAGGGGATGTCCTAAAGCAATTGCACCTCCATTTACGTTTACTATCTCCTCGTTTAATCCCAGCTCTCGTATAACGGCTAAGGACTGTGAAGCAAAGGCCTCATTTAATTCTATTAACTCAAGCTGAGATAACTTCATCCCTGCTTGTTTTAAAGCTTTGGGAACGGCCTTAACCGGACCAATGCCCATAATCCTTGGTTCAACTCCGGCAGCAGCGTAATTTACAAGACGAGCAATGGGCTCTAAATTTAACTCCTTAACCATTTCTTCACTCATCACCAGAACAAAGGCAGCGCCATCACTCATTTGAGATGAGTTACCCGCTGTAACACTTCCTCCTGCTGCAAATACAGGACGCAATTTGGCCAGTACTTCTTTGGAAGTATCTGCACGTGGTCCTTCATCTTTATTAACGGTATAGGTAGTACTTTCTTTTACTCCTTTCTTGTTTATAAATGTGTGCTCTATTTCTATTGGAACAATTTGTTGATCAAATCGGCCTTCCTCCTGCGCTTTCAATGCTTTCATATGCGAGTTGTAGGCAAATGTATCCTGATCTTCTCTTGAAACTTTAAATTGTTGTGCTACGGCTTCCGCAGTAAGCCCCATACCCCAGTAATAATCTTCATTACCTTCTTTCGCGGTGGCATAATCGGGGGTGGGCTTATATCCTCCCATAGGGATATAACTCATGCTCTCAGCACCTCCGGCAATAATACAGTCGGCCATTCCTGACTGAATCTTTGCTGTAGCAATCCCAATGGTTTCTAGTCCAGAGGCACAATATCGGTTTACTGTAACGCCGGGAACGTCTTCAATTTTTAGACCCATTAATGAGATAAGACGGGCCATATTGAGTCCTTGTTCCGCCTCGGGCATTGCATTTCCAACAATAACATCGTCAATCCGTTTTTTGTCTAGCTCAGGAACCTCGTTCATGAGGTATTCAATGGTTTCCGCCGCTAATTCATCTGGTCTTTTAAATCGGAATACTCCTCTGGGTGCTTTTCCAACGGCTGTTCTGTAGGCTTTTACTATGTATGCTGTTTTCATTTTTTTAGTTTCTTAGAGGTTTACCAGTTTTTAGCATGTGTTGTATTCTTTCCAATGTTTTTCGTTCTGTACACAAGGATAAGAATGCTTCACGTTCAATATCGAGTAAGTATTGTTCGCTTACATAGCTGGCTTCGGACAAATCGCCTCCTGCCATTACATACGCAAGTTTGTCTGCGATCTTCTTGTCGTGTTCCGAAATATAATGTCCGGCTTCCATAGCATCAGTTCCTACGAGGAACATACCCAACGCCTGTTTTCCCAGTACTTTTACATCCTTTCTTCGAATAGGTTGCGTGTACCCCGCTTCAGCCATTAATTTTGCATGGGCTTTGGCTGTGGCGATTTGACGATCCTTATTCACCACTACAATGTCTTTCCCTTTTTGTAAGATTCCCAAATCAAAGGCTTCATAAGCACTTGTGGAGACCTTAGCCATACCAATGGTTAGGAAATATTCTTGCAATACGTTCAGCTCCACATCATTCTTTTTAAAAGTATCAGAAGCGCGTAGTGCCATTTCTTTGGAGCCACCGCCACCCGGAATTACTCCTACACCAAATTCTACCAGGCCAATATAGCTCTCTGCAGCGGCTACTACTTTGTCTGCGTGCAGTGAAAGTTCACAACCTCCACCAAGGCACATCCCATGGGGCGCAGAAATTGTTGGAATAGCTGAATACCGCATACGCATCATAGTGTCCTGAAACTGCCTTGGGCATAATTAGCAGCCTGATTTCCAACCACCAAACCCTGGAAGTCTTTTTCTGCAAGATCAAACCCTTTATTGAGCCCAGCCAATACATCACCTCCAAGGGTATTCATTTTCGATTGAAATTCAACATTTAGGATACCATCTCCAAGGTCTTCAATAACCACCCCACTGTTCTTAAATACTTCCTTTGACTTACGAATATTATCGAGGATGATAAAGGCATCTTGTCCCGGTACTTTTTGCATTGACTTTTTCTGAACATCATAGAAGTAGGTAGCACCCTCTTTTACACTGTAAAAGGACGAGACACCTGCTTCTTTCATGTACCCATTGCGCTGCCGTTTGTTTTTCTGCAGCGATCAGCTCAAGTCCTTCCTCAAGACCAATAGCATCCCAAATTTGAAACGGGCCATGTTCCCAGCCAAAGCCAGCTTTCATGGCATCATCTATTTTGTAGAGCTCATCCGATATTTCAGGAATTCGATGCGTAACATAGGCGAAAAGAACGCCAAAACTCTTGCGATAGAATTCACCAGCCTTGTCTTTTCCACCTACCAATATTTTAAATCGGTCTATGACCTTATCCACAGTTTTAGTTAGCTCCAGGGTTGCAAACTTTGCACTCTTTTTGGTTCGGTAGTCCATGGTTCCCAGATCTAGTGTTAGAATTTCACTAGCGCCATTTTCCTTTTTAACCTTTTTGTAAAAACCTTGTCCGGATTTGCTCCCCAGCCATTTATTTTCTGCCATGGTGGCTATAAAATCTGGAAGTTGAAACAGACTGTGGCGTTCATCTTTTGTACAGTTCTCATGTATGCCGTTCGCAACATGCACTAGTGTATCTAACCCCACCACATCTACTGTCCTGAAAGTGGCCGACTTGGGCCTACCGATAACAGGCCCTGTTAATTTATCGACTTCTTCAACCGTCATACCTAAATCGTTCACGGCATGAAACAGGCTCATGATACTAAAAATCCCTATTCTGTTACCAATAAAAGCAGGGGTGTCTTTTGCCACAACCGAAGTCTTCCCAAGAAATTTTTCTCCATAGGAATTAAGGAAGTCCAGGACTTCTGCTGTTGTTTGTGGTCCGGGAATAATCTCAAAAAGTTTTAAGTAACGTGCCGGGTTAAAAAAATGGGTGCCACAGAAGTGTTGTTGAAAATCCTCGCTTCTTCCTTCGGACATAAATTTAATAGGGATTCCGGAAGTATCAGACGTTATTAATGTTCCTGGGGTCCTGTATT
>CBDUCK010000159.1:0-6454 GCA_965365635.1 uncultured Muriicola sp. | reverse complement strand
GTTAAAAAAGCCGAGACATGGCACGCCCGTCACCAGGTATGACGGACATTCGATAATGGGCCTTGGGGGATCCACTAATTCCGGATCAAACTCATACAAGCCGTCCCCCTGGAAATCAAGGGCCACAAACAAGCGATCTTCATCGTTAAACGCGATTGGATTAACCCCACCCGCAAATGACTGCTTTATAGGATTCCCATCAGGATCCAGGCGCCCTACTTCTCCGGTCAATATATCCGTCCAATAGAGGAACCCTTCATAAGGCGACCCTTCCGGCCCGAAGACCAAATCGTCAGGGCCTGTAACCATATTTGAAATTCGGTTCACAATTTTACCGTTATTCTTATTGATTACGTTGATTGTTTGTTCTACGACACTTCCGGCATACAAAAGCCCGTCGGGTCCGACATCGATGCCATTAGACATACCAGGAACAGAACCTTTGGCCAGGGTCTTTAAAACAGCGTTTGCTGATTTTCTATCATTTTTGGATTTCGCCCGGGCGTTTGCCGATTCGAGGTTATCCGAATTCAGTTCTGCTTCGGTGCTGCAGGAAAATGTTATGCCCAGGACGAGCAGAAAGGCAAGGGCCCGGGGTAACTTATTTAAGGATTGAATTGTTGTTTTCATACTATGATGGTTTAATTGGTTACATGTTATGAGCAAATACCCCAAAAACATAAATAAACCACTTTCATAATATGAAGGGCAAGATAGGTTGCAAGGTAGATTATAAATGGGTTAAACAATATAATAAAAATATTTTAATGAACCTACCTTCTTATTTTATTCTAAGTTATGGATGAGCCCAGGAGGCTCAACAAGGATGCAATCTCAATCTAGTGATGTAAACGGGTTGTTTTATCCAAACCCTAATAACCAGAGTACAATAAAACAAATAATACAGCCAAAAATAAAAATGGCGATGGCATTCTTTTTATCTTCCTCGTCCATAAGATTGTATTGTTTTTAGGCGTTTTTTATAATCGCGTTCGGTACGTAAAATTATAGACATAAAATTAAAATACCTTACGGCAAGCCGTAAGGAAAAAAGAAAGATTTAGTATGTTACATGGGTTCTTTCCGGCAATTACAACAAGCCCAGATCCTTTGCTTTAGCAATTAGATGAGGCGTATTTTTTGCAACAAAATAATCTTTTAGCCGGTTGATTTTTTTTTCTATACTACTTAAACTTGAAGGTGACTTTCCCTGTTTTTTAAAAATAATGCCTATTTCTTGTTGCGACAGCCCACTGGCCAGTGCCTTAAGCAGGCTTACATCATAGTCGTCGATTTCTAAAGCACGCGTATTATTCAAAGAATACGATAGTGCCGGGGAAACGTAATTACCGTTATTTTGGATGTTACTAATTGCTTCTACTAATTCTGTTGAACTATTACGCCCTTTGAGGACATAACCGTCTACTTGCAGCCTATTTAAGTACTCTCTTATTTTGAAGGGCCTATCCTCAATGGAATAAATAAGTGTTTTTATGGCAGGCTGAATAGTCTTAACTTCATTTATTAAGGCTTCCCCAGTTTTGATCCTGCTTTCTCGATGGTCCTGAACAAAAGAAACGTCTGTAATTATAAGATCAAAAGGCTGTGAATCAAAGATGGCTTTTTTGATCGAAAGCAGCGCCTCATCGCAATAGGTGGCATGGCGAATTTCGAAGATAAATTTTTCGCTGAGTCGATTTCTGACGCCAATATTTATACTATCTATGTCTTCCACAATTAATATTTTATTAAACATACATAGTAATCTAAAATGGGAAAAGGGATTCGACTTATAAACCCTTTGGGTCCCGTGGTTTCTGTGTCTTCTTAAGACTCAAAAGTATATGTTCCCTTTATAGCTACCATACGGTTTTCCGCATTACGGAGACTACTTTTTACAAATACTTCTTTATTTTTAATTCCGTTGCCATTATTTGAAGAGGTAATATGGATTTGTATGCCATTTTTCCCAAATTCAAGGAGTGTCAACGGAGTACTGTTATGTTTATTTCTAGATACCGATGGTTTTTACAATACCAGGTAACAGGCTACTTTATTAATGCCATCAATAGTTTTTTCGTGGATATGGCCAAGGTCTTTTATCAACATATTACCGCACTGATTTTCTTAACCAGATAAAAGAGGATGCCTTAGCAGAAGATATTCTTTGCCAGTTTCAAGGCCGCAATGTTGTTGGAACTATCGCATAATTTGGAAAAAATACCGTCAAGATTGTTAAGAAATGCTTCATTCTTATGAGGGGTTTCCAGAATTTTGGCTTCAGATGGCGTGTAGCGTCAATACAACTTAGAAAAAGAGGTCTGGCACAACTACCCAAGAAAATGAGGATTACAATAATCCGTTCTTTCATACCTTGAAGGTAGACCGTTTTATTGGTTATAACTATTAATGCGTGTGTTATTATTTATTAATTCCTTCCCAACCGTAGGCTACAGAATTGCAGGTATTTTTTATTTGCAGCAGCGGAACTTTTCTGGCCAGGGAGCGTAGCGATCTAACCCAGGCGAACCAAGTTCATCGCTTTTATGGAAACAAGCTCTTACAAGTAACGTACATCCCCATGCACAGCGTTAGTGCGTCCTCCGCCCATAGAACCCGTACCTCCTAATCATATCCCATCCGATCTCTTATGGTACCATCCTGTCTATGGATAATCACATCGGCCTTGTATTTTCTGGCAATTCTTTTCGCTTTTCTGATGGCCGTATCCTGGCGTCGGTGTTTAGAGGTAATACGCTTATTTCCCTCGCGCCGTACCGCCCACCCTTTTTCGTGAGGCACCACATGCTGATGATAGGTTCTCCCGCGGGAGCTTTTACGGGAGCTTTTAAAAAATACATCTACCAGCTGATCTAATAGATCTAGCCAAAAATTGGTCTTCGATTGGTTAGGCATGTTGTAGCGCGTTTAACAATAATTGTAAAAATAAAAATAAATAAGGCATACCATTGGGAACCCTGCACTGTTGGCCCTTATTCCCCGGGGGAGTAGGATGGATCATTTTTTTTTAAAAGGCCACCATAGCACAAGGGAAGTAAGTAGCAGCAGCACAGCCCGTCCAAGCCAACGACTTACCACCGGCCCTTTTTCCCCTAATAATGGAGGCGCCTCATTAGACGGCCATTCTTCAAATAGACCTAATCCTTGCTCGTAGAAGTACCACATAATCAGAATAAATGCCAGATAACAGGCAAGTGTTACCACGGTACCCACCCTCCCACGGTTTGTCAGCGTCCACAAGGAGGATAACGCTGCATCTGAGCTAATTTCGGTTGATATATTTTGGCCGCTTATCATAAAGTGATAATGTCTGGTAAGTTCAAAGGCCAGTACAATTGCGTAAATAACAATTCCAAGGATCAAAAAAGGATAGAGCATTATTTGATCTATGGCAATAATTCCACCTATCCAACTAGGTAAGATTTTCGCCATTTCTGTATCTAATTTCTCCGACAATTCCTCTTTTTCTTTTGCAATCTGGCTTTTAAAACCCTTAATAGCCTCATTTAATTTCTCAATCTTTGATGCAATCTGGGGACGAGCGCTTTTAATTTCATCAGACACCTCTTTTATCCCTTTAGAAAGATAGTCCGTCAAAATCTGGATCGTTGCATTCTTTCCGGGCACTGTTCGATACCAGTTAGTGTTAGTTTCGATGTCGTTTTTCCAACGATTAATATCGTTGTGCAAACTTATTAGCTTGTTTGGAAGTTCTGGCAAATAGTCTTTTAAAATTGTATTGTCCTTAAAACTCTCAAACGGTTGATTAACAGAATTTTGAACCATCGAATCAATTTTAGCCACGGTTAGACCGGCTTCCTGCTTCTTTTTGGCGGTAATATCTTGACCTCCACTATCATTCAATTGTATCATTTTGGCCTTTAAATCTTCTATTTCTTTTTTCCATGGTTGCCTCCCTATAACGGCTTGTACGGTCCCTAAGATTTTTTCTAATTTAACCAGACTGTCTATTTCCAATTCGGAATCAGTAAGCGCTAGTTTTGCAGTGCTCACATCAGTAGTAATTTTTTGTATTCGTTCGGAATAGGGGGTTAGAATATTAAAAAGTAAAATATAGCCCAGAATTAACCCGGCCAGGATAACACGTTTTACCTGCTTATTCTGACGTTCCCATAGTTCTGTATGCCGACTAAGTTGATATTCATTTTTCATAATTAAATAGGCGTATTGGAAGTATTATTTTTAGAAGTAGCGGGTAGTCCCGTCCCATCCCGATGGCTATCGGGATGAAGTACAACTTGTTATATCCATACTAAAATAGTGATTATCCGGGAACCTTTCCTGGCTATGAGCCCCTGGTTGGCTGGAGGCAGTTGAAAGCATTCGCTGACGGAAGTCTCTCCGCAGGGCATTGCTGAAAAGATGTTGGCGGAATACTCGGATCATTTTTTCAGTTCCCGGGAGCGTAGGAATCACAATTCTGCGAATGACAAATATCATTGTCTGGCGTTCATTAAATTCATTTATTTATCGAAAGCCCACTACCCGGTATAGTGCTATGTTCGAGTGAGTGTCACTTAGAATCAGATTTCTATGGATTTGAAAAAACTTTACAGAGAACTCGTCAGACGCAATGTTTTTAGGGCTATAGTAGCCTACCTGGCAGTTTGTTGGGTTTTAATCCAAATAGCATCTACTCTGCTGCCGGTCTTTGAGGCCCCAGTGTATCTTCTTGAAGGCCTCATTTACCTGCTCGGCATCGGATTGGTATTCTGGACTGGTTTTTCATGGGTATACGACCTAACCCCGAAAGGTATACGGAAAACCCCAGAAGTATATGACACCACTGGAACCAGACAATTGAACAGCAAAAGGTTGAATGCCGTTATCGTTGGGGCGGGGATTGTAGCTGTTCTAATTTTGTTGGCAGGTAGTTTTTGGGCCGGCTCCCAATGGAACAGTGGCAAGGAATTCGCCTATAATTCTGGTTACCGGATCGCCATCTTGCCCTTTGAAGACAGGTACGCCAATGCGGAATTTGGATATTTGAGCGAAGGACTTGCCGAAGATGTCATTAGTAAACTATACAATATCTCGTCCTTATCTGTAATCTCTTCAAGATCAACATTCCAATTTAAAGATACCGGTAAATCTATCGAACAAATCTCCAGGGAACTCAAAGCCGATATTATACTGATAGGCAGTTATACGATTTATAGTCAAAATTTAAATGTGAAGATCGAAGTCATCGATGGGAATGACAATGAAATTCTGAATTATGCTTCCATATCGGGTGACCTGGCCCGAATGGGGGATGTTATAACGAGAATAGGTGACAATATTTATGGGGCTTTAAATATCACAGACAGCGAACAGAAAATAAAGGACAATACCCAAATACGGGATATTAATATAGAAGCCTATAAATACAATGCTATGGGAAAGAGTGCCATGTACGATAATACAGGGCAAAAGTTAGCGGACATAACCCGGTATTTCCAGGCTGCAATTGATTTGGATTCTACCTACGTTGACCCCTACATTGGTATGGCAGAAGCGTACATCTTTGATATTAGTCGCGGGTATATTTCTCCGACTGAAGGAGCCCAAATGGCAAAAAAATATGCCCTCATGGCGGAAAAATTAAACCCGGGTTCCGGGGAAGTAAGTGGCATATTGGGAATCATTTATTGTTTGGATTATGATTTTAAAAATGCGATTCCCTACTTTGAGAAGTCATTGGAAAGAAGTCCAAATTTTAGCAATGCCCACCTATATTATGCATTTGCCCTGGAACTATTAGGAGATTTTGATAGAGCTGAAGCACTGAAAAAAAAAGCCAGTATTTTAGATCCGCTGAATGCGATCAATGATGTTTTTCTGGCATTGAATTACATATTTCAAGGGAATCTTATAAGGGCTGAAGAAGTGATAGGTACAAAGCTGGCCCTTGAACCTAACCATAAGGAATTCCTATGGTTGAAAGCGGTCTTATTGGTTGAAAAAGGATTATACGAGGAGGCTTATGAAGCGTTGTTAAAGCGGAATTATGGTCTGGAAACAAATTTCATAGCAGGATATGTATGTACCAGGATTGGCCAGGAAGACAGGGCAAATGTGGTTTTAAATAATATGCTGGCGGCTTCAGAAAGGGGTTATGTGCCTCCCTCACAAATAGCGATTGTCTTGTGTGGCCTGGAACAATACGATCGGGCATTGGAAGAGCTCGAGGAGGCTTTTTTAGTACATGATCAGTTTATTGGCTGGATAAAATATTCTTCTATGACCGATCCAATTAAAGAACATCCGAGATATATTTCTTTAATGGCGCAACTTGATTGGGAATAAACAAAAGGCCAAAAGCTGCCCGCATCAGTGAACTACCCCAGTAAGGCTCTCCGGAATGTATTGATATTGACGAGATCATAGGCAAGGAGTATTCAAAGAAGGAGATAGCCTGGATCGGTATAGC